>JAQUZH010000116.1 GCA_028691445.1 Bacteroidales bacterium
AAGAAAATATTTCAGAGGAATTGATGTTGCTCATCGACGAACGGATGTTACACGACCCGATGAACGGTAACCTCTGTTTTATCAAATGCCTTATCTTCATGACGGACAATCGCATTAAAGACGCGATCCAAACGTTGGAATCATATCCCATGAGCGAGAATAATGGCATCTATGACTTTGACGATCATGTTTTTACCGCTGTCACGCACTTTCTGAGTGGAAACAGAAGTGGCGCTACACAAGCCATCGCAGAAAGCGGAGAGACAATGGGAGGAGAAACCTTCTCTACACTATTGAAACAACTAAGTCCGTTGATTGATGTCAATGACTATGTCTACGCACTGTTTATCTTTTTCTTCTGGAATAGTGATGAATTATCAGACTCATTGGATGAGTTTTTAGCGACTCACATGGTTCATAACAATAAGATATATCCTGAAGAACCACTCTTGGAGGTGCTTACAAAGTTACATAGCAAACTCATTCAATCACATCGTTCTTTTTAACTTTTAAAGATAATAATCAAGATGGAATCTGTTTCTTTTATGCAATGGTGTCTGGACAATCTGAATTACTGGACAATTACGATTCTGATGGCAATTGAAAGTTCATTTATTCCTTTCCCGTCAGAAGTAGTCGTTCCGCCTGCTGCCTATAAGGCAGCAAGCAACGGGGAAATGAACGTTTTCTTAATTATCTTATTCGCTACAATCGGCGCCAATATCGGCGCATTGATCAATTACTATTTAGCGAAATGGGTGGGACGACCCATTGTCTATAAATTTGCAAACAGCCGCATCGGACATGTCTGTCTGCTGGATGAGCACAAAGTGAAGCATGCAGAGAAATACTTTGACGACCATGGAGCCATTTCTACCTTTATCGGCCGACTAGTTCCTGCTGTCAGACAGCTTATCTCAATCCCCGCCGGACTGGCAAAGATGAAACTCTCCACATTCTTACTCTATACGACACTCGGAGCCGGTTTTTGGAACTGTATCCTCGCCGCTATTGGTTGGTATTTGCAATCCATTATCCCGGAAGATCAGCTAATGACGGAAGTTGAGCGATACAGCCACGAACTCGGTTATGGTTTTATCGTTGTAGGTGCTGCCGTTGTCGGTTATCTGATCTATCAGGGAGCTAAGAAAAAAGGCAACTGATTTATTACGAATCAAACACCTCTTTCAGTATCTCTAACGACTGTATCTCCGGAAACTCCGGCAGATGCAGTCTATAGTACTGAATGATATGACGAAGGATATCCAGACGTTCCACACGGGAAAACGAGAAGAAACGCATATTATCATACGTCATCCGCACCAACTTTTGAAACAAGACTGTTTCACCCGACGCCAGGAAATGTGGATGAGAAGGTGAAGTCTCTGAGAAAGTACCGCTCAAGAGATCAAAATAGAGGCCATCGTTCATCTCATTTCGGTCAATATGGGGATAGTACCCCAAATAACGAGTCAGCTGTATCAGAAAAACAAGATGAAAATTAGCAATCCCACTCTCTGCTAAGTCAAGTACCTGAATTGAATTTTCCAGAAAGGAATACAGATCCGGATCTCGATCCGTACCTCTCAACACACGATAAAGCACCTCTGAAAGAAATAAAGAGAGTACCGTTTTGATGGGATTAAACAAGATTCCATTTTGCGAAAAAGCCGGACGGAGTTCGGAAATATGATGCAGTTCTTCGTTGTTTTTTCTTTTTACTTCCATCTCAACAACAGAAAAAGGCTGCATAAAAACAGTTTTCAAGCTACTTCTTTTCGTTTTACCTCTGTATACAATAAATGATTCACGCCCATTATCCTTTGTATACACACAAAGGATATTAGCAGTCTCACTATATTTAATACACTGAAGAATAATACCTTCCGTTTTTTGTTCTCGCCCCATCGTAGCATTAAATCAATAAATTCGGACAAATATACCTATAAAATCGATTGAATACTTGTGTATCTCAAAAACTTGCCCTACCTTTGCAGCGCAATAGGAAAAGGTCAACGTTAAGTCATCTCGGTAGAACATTGATCGTATTAAAAAAGTTTTCCGAAAAGTTTGGAAAGTAAAAATAATACACTACCTTTGCAGCCGCTAACAAAAGCAATGGCCCATTCGTCTATCGGTTAGGACGCAAGATTTTCATTCTTGAAAGAGCAGTTCGATTCTGCTATGGGCTACAATAAATAAGAACAATAACGTTTTAAGGCATTTGGTCGATATGGCAAATCACAAATCTTCAGTCAAGAGAATCAGACAGACTAGTGTAAGAAGATTACACAACAGATATTATGGAAGAACTGTAAGAAATGCAGTTAAAAAGTTCCGCAACCTGACTTCTAAAGAAGAAGCAACAAAGTCTTATCCACTCGTTGCATCTATGCTTGACAAGCTTGCAAAAAAGAATGTCATCCACAAGAAGAAAGCAAGCAATCTAAAGTCTAAGTTGGCTATCTTCGCTAACAAGCTCTAAGAAAAGAAGCATACGCTATATTTAAATATAGTAAAAGGTCATTCTGCATAAGAATGACCTTTTTTATTTGCATATAGGTCTACCTTTCATAATATCAAGCACATTTTTGAAGGAGTATGCGTACTATTTCCCCGATTTTGAGTACATTTGCTAGGTTATTAGACACACATTCAAAACAGATCAATAATTAGTTCCATATGTCAGAAGAAAGCAAGAAAAACGAAAGAGAATACTCCGCCGATAGTATTCAGGTACTGGAAGGTTTGGAAGCTGTAAGAAAGCGTCCGGCCATGTATATTGGAGATACCGGTATCAAAGGATTACACCATTTAGTTTATGAAGTCGTAGATAATTCTATAGATGAAGCATTAGCCGGCTATTGCAATAAAATAGATGTTTTTATTAATGAAGACAACTCGATAAAAGTTTGTGACAATGGTCGCGGTATTCCTGTCGGAATGCATGAAAAAGAACAGCGATCAGCATTGGAGGTCGTACTAACCGTACTCCATGCCGGTGGTAAGTTTGATAAAGGCTCCTATAAAGTATCCGGCGGTTTGCATGGTGTCGGTGTCTCTTGCGTTAATGCACTATCTATCTATCTGCGCGCAGAAATTCATCGTGAAGGCAAGATCTGGATGCAGGAATATTCAAAAGGGAAACCGGTAGCAAGTGTAGCACCCATCGCGGACACTGAGAAATCAGGAACAGTCATCATATTCAAACCGGACGATACAGTATTCACTACAACCGAATACAAATATGATATTTTGGCCAACCGTATGCGCGAACTAGCCTTCTTGAATGCCGGTCTTTATATCACACTGACTGACAGACGCGCTGTTGATCCTGCAACAGGAGAATACAAACACGAGGTCTTCCACTCTACAGACGGTCTGCGTGAATTTGTAAAATATGTGGATCAATCCAGAGAAAAACTTATTCAGGACGTTATCTATATCAGCACAGAGAAACAAGGTATCCCTGTAGATGTCGCTTTGATGTACAACACGTCATACAATGAAAATATTCACTCGTATGTCAACAACATCAACACGATTGAAGGTGGTACTCACCTTGCCGGCTTCCGCAGAGGACTAACCCGTACGCTGAAGAAGTATGCGGAAGATAACAAGATGCTGGAGAAGATGAAAGTGGAAATTAACGGAGATGACTTCCGTGAAGGTTTGACTGCAATCATCTCGATTAAAGTTCAAGAGCCTCAGTTTGAAGGACAGACGAAGACCAAGCTCGGTAATAACGAAGTGATGGGAGCGGTTGACCAAGCTGTGGGTGAAGCTTTAGGAAACTATCTGGAAGAACACCCAAGGGAGGCAAGAACGATTGTAGACAAAGTGATCCTTGCCGCAACTGCCCGGGCAGCAGCACGCAAAGCGCGCGAACTGGTGCAACGTAAATCGCCTTTATCAGGTGGCGGTCTTCCCGGTAAACTTTCTGACTGTTCCTCACGTGTAGCTGAAGAATGCGAACTCTTCCTTGTCGAGGGAGATTCTGCAGGTGGTACAGCAAAAGCCGGACGTAACCGTAAGACTCAGGCAATCCTGCCACTGCGTGGTAAGATTCTGAACGTAGAAAAAGCAATGCAGCACAAAGTATTGGAGAGTGAAGAGATTCGCAATATTTATACCGCATTGGGAGTAACCATCGGAACAGAAGATGACTCGATGGAACTCAATATCGCAAAGCTTCGTTATCACAAGGTGATCATCATGACCGATGCCGACGTGGACGGTTCGCATATCGCTACATTGATACTTACCTTCTTCTTCCGTCACATGAAGAAGCTCATTGAAAACGGGCACGTATATCTTGCTACCCCTCCTTTGTATCTATGTAAAAGAGGCAAAGCAGAGGAATATTGCTGGACAGAAGCACAACGTCAGGCTTTCATCATGAAGTACGCCGGCGGAGACGAAAAGTTAGTTCGCACCCAACGCTACAAAGGTTTGGGAGAGATGAACGCTGATCAGCTCGCTGATACGACAATGAATCCGGAACACCGTATCCTGAAGCAGGTTACCATCGAGAGCGTTGCCGATGCCGATATGGTATTCTCCATGCTGATGGGTGAAGATGTCGGTCCACGCCGCGAGTTCATCGAAGAGAACGCAACCTATGCAAAAGTAGATGCTTAAAAAATGATTGTACCAAAGCCCTTACAAACAGGAGACAAAGCAATTATCGTCTCCCCGGCCGGAAAAATTGATCCGGAATATGTACAAAGAGCGTCCGAGCTCTTGACATCCTGGGGAGTTATTGTGGAGCAGAATCCTGTTTGTCTGGGAGAGTACGGTCGGTTTTCCGCCACCACAGAAGAGCGGTTGGACGATTTACAGAAAGCACTTGATCGCGAAGATATCCAATTGATACTCTGTAGCCGGGGAGGTTACGGTGTGATGCAATATCTCGATAAGCTGACACCCGACGGCATGTTGAAACATCCCAAATGGGTCATCGGTTACAGTGATATTACCGCACTGCATGCGATGCTTCAGAAAAACGGTTTGGCCTCACTCCACGCTCCTATGGCACGTCATCTCTCCTTAGCCACTCCCGACGATATAGCTGTCGACCATCTGAAGAGCATCCTTTGGGGCAAGACTCCCGATTATAACATAGCCGAACATCCTTTTAACCGGACAGGCAAAGCCAGCGGGATACTACGGGGAGGCAATCTCTCTCTTCTATATGCGCTCAGGGGAACCCCCTTTGACTTCCATCCGGAAGGAACCATTCTGTTTGTGGAAGACATCGGAGAAAGAGCCTATCATATCGACCGTATGTTTCAGAACTTACGGCTGAGTGGGTATTTAGAACGGATCAGCGGACTGATTATCGGTGAGTTTACAGACTGCGAAGAAGATTCGTTTATGAAACAGGGCATCTATGAAGGGATCTACAAGATGGTTACACCTTACTCCTTTCCAGTTTGCTTTGGTTTTCCTGTGGGTCACTCGGCCAACAACTATCCGTTGCTCTGTGGCAGCAGATCCACACTGATCGTAGAAGATGACCAGGTGACTTTGAAACAAAACTGATAATCCACGATGCATCCAATGAAAAGATCTGTCTGCCTTACACTCCTGACTATAAGTCTTCAGTTACTGACAATAAGCTGTTCCACTTCCAAAGAGAAAGCCACAGTGAAAGAGAGTACCGCACAAACAGCTTCGTCTGCCTCCATCCAGTTTGACGCAGACAGTGCCTACCACTACATCGAACAGCAGGTAGCCTTTGGTCCGAGAGTACCAAACACAGAAGCACATGTAGTTTGCGGCGACTATCTGGTCAGCAAACTCAAATCGTACCAAGCAGAAGTCATCGAACAAAAGATGACTGTAACAGCGTATGACGGCACTCCATTAAAGGCCCGCAATATCATTGCCTCTTTTCAACCGGAGAATAAGAACCGCATCCTTCTGTTTGCACATTGGGACACACGACCGTATGCAGATGCCGATGCCGATGAAAAGAACTGGCAGACTCCTATTGATGGAGCCAATGACGGAGGCAGTGGTGTGGCTGTGCTGCTCGAATTAGCCCGTTTACTTCAAACAAACAAATCCAATATGGGTGTGGATATCATTTTCTTTGACGCTGAGGATTATGGCACACCGGAATGGCTGGAGGATGAGAACGTCGAGTCAGAAGACACCTGGTGTCTTGGCACACAATATTGGACCCAAAACCCTCATAAACCTGGATACAAAGCTTCTTACGGCATCTTGCTCGATATGGTCGGAGGCACCAATGCTACCTTCCGAAAAGAACAGATCTCCATGCATTTTGCCTCTTATGTGGTCAATCAGGTATGGGACAAAGCCTCAAAGTCTGGTTACAGTTCCTACTTCCTGCCATCGGAAGGGGGAGTCATTACCGATGATCACCTCTATGTAAACCAAGGAGCCAAGATTCCAAGCATTGACATCATTGACTATGATCCGGCACGCAAGAATGGCTTTCCGGACACCTGGCACACATTGGACGACACAATGAATCATATCAGCAAAGAGACATTAAAGGCAGTCGGACAGACACTGACCAACATACTCTTTGAAAATAATAAGTAAAAAAGTACACCTATATGACTATCAACGAAATTCAAGACGGAATCATTGAAGAGTTCTCCGACTTTGACGACTGGATGGATCGCTATCAGTTATTAATCGAACTCGGCAACTCACTCCAGCCACTGGATGAAAAGTTTAAGACTCCCGAAAACCTGATCGAAGGGTGTCAGAGCCGAGTATGGCTACAAGCGGATTACAACGATGGCATTATTACTTTCCAGGCCGAAAGCGATGCTGTTATCGTCAAAGGAATTGTCGCACTGTTGGTGCGTGTTTGTTCCGGGCATACTCCCGACGAGATATTAGAAAATGAACTCTACTTCATTGAGAAGATCGGATTGAGAGAGCATCTCTCCCCAACCCGTTCCAACGGACTTCTCTCCATGGTCAAGCAGATGCGCTTCTACGCCATTGCCTTCAAAGCCAAAAACGAGTAGTACGATACCACACAGATGCCTGCCGACAAGCAGGCATTTCTGTTATTTTAAATCTTCGGAAGCAAACAGATCCGGTTGTGGATCAAGCAACTGAAACGTCATTCGGTGATACGGAGTCGTACCATACTGCTGTATGCCGCACCGGTGTTTCTTTGTCGGATAGCCTTTGTTATTCTTCCAATCATACAGGGGATATTCTTCATGCAGACGAAGCATATAATCATCCCGATACGTTTTGGCAAGGATAGAAGCCGCGGCAATAGAAAGATACTTCCCATCCCCTTTGATCACACAAGTATGCGGAAGATCCTTGTACTTCTTAAACCGATTACCGTCGATAATCAGAGTCTCTGGTCTTACGTTGAGCTGATCGACGGCACGGTGCATCGCCAGAATAGAGGCATTCAGTATATTGATCTGATCAATCTCCTCGGGCGAGACAATCCCCACAGCCCACGCCAACGCCTCTCGCTCAATAACCGGACGAAGCAGATAACGTTGCTTTTCTGTCAGTTGTTTGGAATCATTCAACAGTTCGTTGCGAAAATCTTTCGGTAAGATCACAGCTGCAGCAAAGACAGATCCGGCCAGACAGCCTCTGCCGGCCTCATCACAACCCGCTTCGATCAGATCATTATGCAAATAGGGTAATAACATCGTTCAACTCGTTTAGTTAGGGGATAGTGAGAATTGCCAGAAAATGGCAGGCAGTGCCACCGAGCACAAACAAATGCCAGACAGCATGATTGTACAATGGTTTGCGGTTGGCATAAAAAATAGTTCCAACACTGTAGGACAATCCGCCGGCAATAAGCCAGAGAAAGCCATCAGCAGGTAGCGCGGCATAGACCGGCTGAATAATAAACACCACAATCCAGCCCATCGCCAGATAGATGTAGAGCGACAGTTTCGGATACTTCTTCCACCAGACCAACTTATACACAATCCCCAGCAAGACAGCACCCCAAATGATGGAGAGAAACAGATAGCTGAGAGGTTGTTGCAAACAAAGCAACAGGAAAGGCGTGTACGTGCCCGCAATCAGGAAATAGATGGAAATATGATCAAACAGGCGTAACACTCGCTTCAACCCAATCGGCTCAACCCAATGATAGGTCGTCGAAATGCTATACATCTCAAACATACATACCACAAAGACCCAGAGGCCAAACCGACTTCCTGAAGAGATCTCCGGATGCAAGAGCAATCCGATAGCCACACACACACTCAATACAACACCAAAAGCATGCGTGATGCTATTGGCCGTCTCTGCTTTACGGGAAGGAAAAACATAAGTTTCGGGAGTCATTGCCACCGATTTTGTTGATTGCATATCTGATTACGACGTTCTCTCATACAAAGGTAGTAAAAAAACAGTCTCCTATACTACGGTTACTCAGAACCGTTTCGCACAAGCAGTAATCCGTACCGGACCCAAAAGTCCGGAGGGGATTGTCTCCCAGTTGCTGAAATCTGATTCCTGATAGGTGATACTTACAAAGTTGATCTCTTCAAAAATACGCCAGTTTACCTTGCGGCGATCGAAATCAGCAATCCGGTTGGCGGGAAGATTGGAGACAATCACCTCCA
>JAQUZH010000117.1 GCA_028691445.1 Bacteroidales bacterium
TACCTGAAGCCAGGCAGACCTCTTGGTATCACCTTGTGAAATATCCCCTTCAGGCGGCTTATGATAAGAACAGAAAACTGCTGTCCGCTCAACTAGCACGTAAAGGCAAGGCTTTGGGCCCCGATTGTCTGGATGCTTTTGACAGCATCGCTGCAATGACCCGCCGTTATAACAGTGGGAAGTGGAATCACATCATCGATTTCCAGCCTAGAAGGCTACCTGTATTTGAAAGAATATGCTCTCTGGATACCTCCTATGTGCCAGAAGAGGCTCCGGCTTATGATGTTCTAAAAGGGTCTGATTACACCGAAGGTAAACCCGTTGTCTGCGAAGGATTGGGCTATAATGGCGATGCTGTAGAAGTGGTCAAAGGAACAACTCTGACCTTCCAATTTGAGAGACCTTATACTGAGTTTGATTCCATTAGGGTGGATGTGTGTCTGTTGCCAAATCATCCAATACAGGGCGTACAATTACGTTTCTCCCTCTCACTCGATGGATGTTATCCTGCAATTGTATCCTATGAGACTTATGACCGCAGCGAAGATTGGAAAGAAAATGTCCTCCGTAATCAGGCTATTCGCACGCTGAGACTACCGATTGCAAAGAAAATTATGCACAAGCTCGTCTTCAAAGCTCTTGATGAAGGAGTGATACTTGATCAGATTGTGTTATTCTGAGTCTATGCCGGATCAGCCTTCGTCTTCCATCAAACCGATCTCGATGTTTTTGACTTTCTTGAAGAGGTTGGATGCAAAGATAAAGTCGTTTAGTTTCTTGTTGCTCGATGTGATAATTTCGTCTTTGCTGCCATTCCATTCCAGTTTGCCTTCGTGGATGAAAACAATGTTGTCTCCGTTTTCCATTACGGAGTTCATGTCGTGCGTGTTGATAATCGTGGTGATGTTGTATTCCTGGGTAATCTCTTTGATCAACTGGTCAATGACAATGGAGGTCTTTGGATCAAGTCCGGAATTGGGTTCGTCGCAGAAGAGGTATTTGGGCTTTAATGTTATGGCACGGGCTATTGCCACGCGCTTTTTCATACCACCACTGATCTCTGCCGGCGAAAGGTGCCCAATGTTGTGTAGATTGACCCGCTCCAGACAGGATAGGGCACGCTCGACACGCTCCTTGTAACGCATATTTGCAAACATATTCAGTGGAAACATCACATTCTCCAAGACGGTGAGTGAGTCAAAGAGTGCGGAGTTCTGAAAAAGCATTCCTATTTCACGACGCAGCATCTTGGTCTCTTGCCTGTTCATGGTGAGCAGGTTGCGACCATCGTAATTAATCTCTCCTTTCTCAGGTGTCATCAGTCCGATGATACATTTCATTAGGACCGTCTTTCCCGAACCACTTTGTCCGATGACCAGATTGGTTTGACCGGGAAGGAATGACGTGGAGATGCTTTTGAGTACTTCTTTGTCGTCAAAGGTCTTTGAAACTGATTTCAGTTCAATCATGTCAATAGTAGTTGGGTGAGCACTAAGTCGGCAATAAGAATCGTAATACTGCTCATTACAACAGAGTCGGTGCTGGCTTTTCCGACTTCAAGGGACCCCCCTTTGACGTAATAACCGTAATAACCGGCGATGGAAGCAATGAGAAAGGAGTAGACCAATGTCTTTATGAGGGAGTATTTGATATAAAAAGGCACGAAAAAGGTCTGTAGACCATACAAGTAGTTGTCCGTAGTAATCAGGTCGGTAAAGATACTGACCATGTAACCTCCCACTATTCCGATAATCATACTGAATATTACCAAGATAGGACTGAACAGCACTAATCCGACTATTTTAGGGAGTATCAGAAAGTTGGCAGAGTTGACTCCCATGATATCCAGGGCATCAATCTGCTCGGTGATGCGCATTGTACCTATCTCTGAGGCAATGTTTGAACCGACCTTGCCGGCCAGTAGCAAACACATGATCGTTGAAGAGAATTCAAGCAGCAGGATGTCGCGGGTAACTAGTCCGGTGGTGTATTTGGGCAACATGGGATTGTCCACACGTAGACGGATCTGAATCGTGATTACAGCTCCAATAAAGAAAGAGATAATCAAAACGATGATGATCGAACTAACTCCCAGATTGTTCATCTCACGGACGATCTGTTTGCAGGTTTCCCTAAAACGATCCGGCCGCGTCAGGACTTTTTGCATGAGAAGGGTGTATTCACCTACTTTATTGAGTGCTGACATTCTTTGTTTTTTATCTGCGTTAGAGGTACAAAGGTAATTATTTTGCTGTAAACGCCGTTTTTCGTGCGATAAATTATTACTTTTGTCGGCAAATGAGCATGCTATGAGCGAAGAACCGATGATATTACGTACCGAAAATCTGGTAAAGAAGTATCGAACCCGAACGGTGGTAAACCATGTTTCCATCAATGTTAAACAGGGGGAAATTGTTGGGTTGCTCGGACCGAATGGTGCCGGCAAGACCACTTCTTTTTATATGACTGTCGGACTTATCACGCCCAATGAAGGTAAGATCTTTCTCAATGATACCGATATTACTTCTTTCCCGGTCTATAAACGTGCTCAAAATGGAATTGGCTATCTGGCACAGGAGGCTTCCATCTTTCGGAAAATGACTGTCGAGGATAATATTCGTTCTGTACTGGAGATGACGAACACGACAAAGGAGTATCAAAAGGATAAGCTGGAGAGCCTGATCAGTGAGTTTAGTTTGCACAAGGTGCGTAAGAATCTTGGCGATCAGCTTTCGGGAGGCGAGAGAAGAAGAACGGAAATTGCCCGCTGTCTGGCTATTGATCCGAAATTTATCATGCTCGATGAACCTTTTGCCGGTGTCGATCCGATCGCGGTGGAGGATATTCAGTCTATCGTCTTCAAACTGAAAGATAAGAACATTGGTATTTTGATTACCGACCATAATGTGCACGAAACGCTCAGCATTACAGATCGTGCCTATTTGCTTTTTGAAGGAAAGATCTTGTTTCAGGGAAGTGCAGAAGAGCTTGCCGCTAATCAGATTGTTCGGGAGAAATATCTGGGCGTCAACTTCGAACTGAGAAAAAAAGTGGCAACTCTCTGATAGGTTAGGCTTTCTTTGCCTGCCTTTGTATGATCCATTGCAAACCGATAAATAGGAGTAGAGCGGCGTAAGTTACCCATAGTGTTTCGCCTGTTCCAAACTCTTCTGCTTCTTTGCCTAATATACCGCGTTGTTGGAGGTACATGAGGATGACAAATACCGCGTTGTTGGTAAAATGTGCTGCCACAGTAATCCAAATTGAACCGGTCAAGAGGAGAAGATAACCAAACCATGCTCCCAATAGCAATCGCGGGAAAAACGCAAAGAACTCGAAATGGATTGCACTGAAAATGGCTGCTGTTATCCATACGGCAAGATGCTTTTTGTGTGTAAGCTCTTGAATGAAGCGTTGCACGAAACCCCGAAAGAAAAACTCTTCGCAGATTGCCGGTATCACCGCAATACAGAATAGGACTACGAAAAGTCCGTTCATATCATTCATGATGGTCAGCTTCGTGGTCATGTCGGCCAGCATTTTTTGTTGTTCGCGAAAAGCGTTTTCAATCACACTCATCCATTCCGGAAAAGGAATGGCGTCATTCCATGAGGCAAGGAGCGAGGTGAATGGTATGAGAATCGTTGCGCTGAGTATGGTGAGCGGTAGAATGCACGAAGGAGAAAAACTCCTGGTAGAGAGATATTCGGAGGGCGTTGGAGTGATAAGATAGGCCGTGACCAGTGAGGGAAGCAGAAATGTCAGTACGGATATGGCAGAATTAAATGCCAAAAGGATATCCCCTTGATTCATATAGTCACTGTAACTGATCGGACCGGATCCCGTCAGACTTGCATAAAGGAAGAGAGTCAGTACAGAGAGGATGAGTACTGCTACGTAGCCGATTAATATGGATAATAGAAGTAAAATAAATTTTCCGCTTGCGTTCGTAAGAAAAAAGCTTCCCTTTCGTGACATGGTGGGTTGTATTAGAATGATGTGGGTATAAAATAGAAAAAGGTTGACCTACGAGAAGCCAACCTTTAAGTATTGTTCAGAATGTAACTGATTAGTTTCTCGGCTTAGCCTCGTTAACTACCATTGCGCGACCACCTAGGTCTTTGCCGTTCAATTCTTTGATGGCTTCTTGAGCTTCTGAGTCATCAGCCATTTCAACAAAACCAAAGCCTTTAGATCTGCCGGTTTCGCGATCTGTAATTACTCTGGCAGAGTTAACGTCGCCGAATTGTTTGAATACTTGTTCCAAATCGCCTTCCCGAACTTTGTAGTTCAGGTTTCCAATGAAAATGTTCATAAAGATAAAAAAATTAAGTAATAGAAATTAGTACGCTAAGAAGTTTGATGAGGAGATACTTTATCGTATAAACGTACTAACTAGTTGGTACACTGCTACTAAAAAGGAAAATCAAAAGCAAACTTATATTGTACGGGACAAAGTAAATCATTTAATTTGAGATTCGCATCAACAAAATAGAAAAAAATGGTGCTTTTGTAAAAAATAATTCTTTCTCCTCCTTCTTGTTTGGTCGATTGGGTATTATTTTTAGAAAGAAGTTTGATAATTGAAAGAATAGAACTAATTTTGCACCCTCATGCAATAGCATACCTTCAATAGGGTATTAAAACGGATTATAATACAAACCATATAAAATTTTGTCTAAATGAGCGTCTCAAGAAAAGACATGGATAGCGTAAATGCTATCTTAACAGTAAAGATAGGTAAAGAAGACTATCAGGATAAGGTTGAGAAAGAGTTGAAAGAGTTGCGCAAGAAGGCTAAAATACCTGGATTCCGTCCGGGAAACGTGCCAATGGGAATGATTCAGAAAATGTATGGCAAGTCAGCTTTGGCAGAACAAGTTAATAAATTGATCTCGGATGGTCTTTATGGATACATCAAAGAAAACAATTTGAATATTCTGGGCGAACCACTGCCAGTGATGAATGATAAGCAAATTGATTTTGAAAAGGATGATGTGTTTGAATTCTCTTTTGAAATTGGTTTGGCTCCGGAAATCGATGTGGATGTGAATGCAAAAGATAAAGTGACCTACTATGAGATAGAGGTTACGGATGAGATGGTGGCAAAACAGATGAAGGATTATACTTCACGTACAGGAAAGAATGTGGTTGTGGATGGGCCATCAATTGAAGGAGATATGATACGCGGAGACCTGTCTGAACTGGGTAAGGAAGATGGTCTGAAACTCGAAAGCGTTATTGTGATGGCTTCTTATATGTCATCTGATGACGAGAAAAAGAAATTTGAAAGTGTGTCAAAAGACCAGGAGATTACTTTTAATCCGTCGAAAGCGTATGATGGTAAAGAACAGGAAATCCGTTATTTGTTGCATTTGGAGAAAGATGCGGATGTGTCATCATACACCAATGATTTCTTGTTCAAGGTGACTGAGATTTCTCGTTTTGAGGAAGCTCCTTTGAATCAGGAACTTTTTGATCAGGCTTTTGGCGCAGGAGTAGTTACTACAGAGGAAGAGTTTAAAGGAAAGATTCGTGAGGCATTGGCTTTGAATATGACTCCCGAGTCAGATTATAAATTCTTCATCGACATAATCAAAGTGTTGAAGGAAAAAGCTGGAGACGTACAATTCCCTGAGGCATTCCTGAAAAGAGTCTTGGCTTCCAATAGTGAAGGTAAGACCGCTGAACAGATTGACGAGGAATACCCAAAGACTATTGAATCTTTGACCTGGCATTTGATCAAAGAAAAGCTGGTGAAGAAAAACAATCTGACGTTGGATGAGAATGATCTCAAAGAGTTTGCAAGAAAAGTGGCCAGAAATCAGTTTGCTCAATATGGTATGTTGAACGCTCCGGACGAGATCGTTGACAATTATACCAAGGATATGTTGAAAGACCAGAAGACGTTGAACAACATCGTGGATCGTGCGATCGAGGAGAAACTGATTGACTTGTTGAAGAGCAAGGCGACTCTTGTCAAGAAGAGTATTTCTATGGAAGAGTTTCATGCTTTGGCTGCAGCAGAAAGCAAGTAAATACGAAAGAAATGAACGATTTTAGAAAATTTGCCACCAAGCAGGCGGGAGTAAACGGACTGGTATTTGACCAATATACTTCTCAGATCACAAGTTCGCTGACCCCTTATATTCTGGAGGAACGTCAGTTAAATGTGTCTCAGATGGATGTTTTTTCCCGTCTGATGATGGATCGCATTATCTTTTTAGGTACAGCGATCGATGATCAGGTGGCTAACATTATCCAGGCACAGCTTCTTTATCTAGATTCTTCAGATCCGGGCAAAGATATCTCTATCTATCTGAATACCCCCGGTGGATCCGTTTATGCGGGACTAGGTATTTATGATACGATGCAATTTATCGGATGCGACGTTTCAACCATTTGTACCGGAATCGCTGCTTCAATGGGAGCAGTGCTGCTTGTAGCAGGAACAAATGGTAAACGTTCGGCTCTGAAACATTCGCGGGTGATGATTCATCAACCGCTGGGTGGCATGCAGGGACAAGCTTCTGATATGGAGATTACAGTGCGCGAGATTCAGAAACTGAAACATGAACTTTATACCATCGTTGCAGATCATTCAGGCAATCCGTATGAAAAGATTGAAAAAGATTCAGATCGTGATTACTGGATGATTGCAGAAGAAGCGAAAGAATATGGTATGATTGACAAAGTATTAGTACGAGAAATTAAGAAATAAAGATGGCGAAAACAGCCCCCAATATTGATCATTGCAGTTTTTGTGGAAGAACGCGGAATGAAGTCCGTATATTGATTGCCGGAATATCAGGGAATATTTGTGATGAATGTGCTGACCGTGCGCATGAAATAGTGATTCAGGAAACGCCCAAAAAGCATGGTTTGAATCTGAAAATTGATGAGCTTCCGAAACCAATCGCCATAAAGAACTTTCTGGATCAATATGTCATAGGTCAGGATGAGGCTAAAAAACATCTTTGTGTAGCTGTGTACAATCATTACAAACGGTTGCTTCAGAAAGATACCAAAGATGAGGTAGAGATTGAGAAATCGAATATTATTATGGTAGGGGCTACCGGTACCGGCAAGACGTTGATCGCAAAAACTATTGCCCGAATGTTGCATGTGCCTTTTACAATTGTAGATGCAACGGTGCTTACCGAAGCCGGTTATGTTGGAGAAGATATTGAGAGCATATTAACCCGATTGTTGCAGGTTGCGGATTATAATACCGCATCTGCCGAACGGGGTATCGTTTTTATTGACGAAATTGATAAAATAGCCCGAAAAGGAGACAACCCTTCTATCACGCGTGATGTGAGTGGTGAAGGTGTGCAACAGGGATTACTCAAATTATTGGAAGGATCTGTTGTGAATGTACCACCTCAGGGAGGACGTAAACATCCTGATCAAAAGATGATTCCGGTAGACACGAAGAATATTCTGTTTATTTGCGGAGGTGCTTTTGATGGCATTGATAAGAAAATAGCCTCTCGCTTGAATACGCGTGTAGTTGGTTATAGTTCGGCTGACAATATGGCTAAGATTAATCGCGATAACTTGATGCAATATATTCTTCCGCAGGATTTAAAAGCATTTGGATTAATACCGGAGATTATTGGACGGTTGCCTATACTTACATTCCTCAATCCATTGGATCGATCTGCTCTACGTCAGATATTGACAGAGCCCAAAAATTCAATTATCAAACAGTATATAAAGCTGTTTGATATGGATGGTGTCAAACTTGACTATTCGGAAGATGTGTACGAGTATATCGTGGATAAGGCTATCGAATATAAACTGGGTGCCCGTGGCTTACGCTCTATTGTTGAGCATATTATGATGGATGCGATGTTCGAAATCCCCTCAACGGATAAAAAAGAACTCTTTGTGGATTTAGAGTATGCAAAGAGTCGAGTGGAGCAATTCCAGACAGTCTTAGTTGCGGCTGAATAGAAAAAGTGAAAATATTAAGGAAGAAGCAAGGATATATCAAAACTTGTATTTAACTTTGTTCTTAACCAAGTGAACTTGAGTGAGAAAAATACCTTTGCATTATGGCTCAGAAAGTCGATTTAACAAAAGAACTTAAGAAATACTTTGGCTTTGATACATTTAAAGGAAATCAGGAAGCTGTTATCCGGAATGTGATCGAAGGCAAAGATACTTTTGTACTAATGCCGACTGGTGGAGGAAAGTCTTTGTGCTACCAGCTCCCATCTCTCATGATGGAAGGTACGGCTATTGTCATTTCCCCTTTGATTGCCCTAATGAAGAATCAGGTCGATGCGATGCGCCACTTTAGTGAGGAAGATGGTGTCGCTCATTTTCTTAACTCTTCCTTGAACCGGGCTGCCATTGAACAGGTGAAAACAGATATCTTATCCGGGAAAACAAAATTGTTGTATGTGGCGCCAGAATCTCTGACGAAACAAGAAAATATTGATTTTCTGAAAAAAATAAAGATATCATTTTATGCTGTCGATGAGGCTCACTGTATATCTGAATGGGGGCATGATTTCCGTCCGGAATACCGCCGGATCCGTCCAATTATCAATGAAATTGGTCAAGCCCCGTTGATAGCTTTAACAGCTA
>JAQUZH010000118.1 GCA_028691445.1 Bacteroidales bacterium
TTCTGTCTGCATGCATAGCTACGGCTCCCGGAGTTTTAGGCGGTTCCCAGGGTGAAATTTCGTTTATTACTTCAGCGTCAATTATGAAAATGACCGGAGCGCCGCTAATATTATAGTACTCATATTGCCGAAACACCCGAGTTCCTTTCGCATCTCTTTGCGAACCGAAATCTTTTTTGAATCCAGGTACTTCCGCTTTGAGCACTTCGATCACATTGGTATAGGCATCATATCGTCCAAGTTGCACAGAGTCAATGACCATGTCGGGTTCGTGAAACGTATTGTAGGAGTTAGGTATTCTCTTTCGTTCCGTTACCGTCACTTCTTTGAGCAGATGAACTCCTTTTGTTTTGCGCAAACTGTCCAGATAGGAGTCATTTTCCTCCTGATTCTCTCTGAATGTAAACAGTAGCGAATCCATTTCCTCTGATTCATATAAGTAGTTCTCGAGTCGAACAATTGGGAAATAGGGCTTGCGGTGTATGGTATCAAGTTCTATTCCAAAACCCAAACGACTCCTCTTGTCTTTCTCCAGATTAATCCGTGCCATGGAGGTCTCTTTTATATCCAGGTCTTTGAAAAAGAATTTTCCGTTTTGGTCCGTTTTGGTCTCTTTAGCAATCATCTTTCCTCCCTGCACAAACAAGGAAACTCTTCTTCTTGCACTTGGTTTTAAGAGTAGGTTGCTTACTGTCCCTGATAGTGTGAAGGAGGTGTCGGGCCGATGCGTGAAACTCTTTCTGGTGACATCGTCCCAGCTATAGCCTCTCCATCCGTGGGTGAGCAGAACTAAATCAAGTTGTTTGCAGATGCTGTCATAGGGATTGTTGAAGTAATATCCCGGTGTTTCGATGAAACCTTTCAGATCTGATGAGAGCAACATTTCGGAGCGGAAGGTCTTCTGAATGGAATCTACCGGTACCAGGTCTACGTTGGTGACGCTCACGGCAAAGGAACCTGCGACAGATTGCCCGTCAAGTTGTGGACGAATCTTCAGCGTCATCATTTGATCGGTGTCGGACTTGATCTCCCAGTTTGCTTTGACATCAAAGGTCAGTGCGTCTTTTCTATCGATGTACACCAACCGTTCGCAGAGTGGCTTCCCTTCTGCAGTGAAGAGTGTGAGTCGGTTGATGCCGGACTTCAGATTCTCTTTGGGGATGCGGAGGAGGATGCGCGACTTGTTTGTCGTGATGTTATATGCCTCTTTGGTGGGGAGTCCGCGCGACTCGGCAATAAGCGTAAACTGTGACTGATTGGCGACAATCCCCAAGGAAGCATTGACCGCAACGACCAGTGTGTCTGCCGTTGGTTTGGAGACAACCATGAGTGTGACTCCTTCCTTTTCGACAGGCGGGAGAGGGATGAGTTGATCATTAAAGAGACGGGCGGAATACTGTTTGCCGGTGTCGGGTAGCAAGACAAACGAACCCATTCCTTTGTGTTCAGAGGCGAAGGAAACCATATCGTTACCCTTCTGATCGACAATAGTACCTTCCACAGGCGCACTTCTTCCATCGGGAAAGAGTGCTTTGTATGCCACCCGGTTGGGTACCCCTGCGATCAGTTTGCCTCCTTCGGGGAGAAACTGTACATCTAGTTTATACTCCCTGTTGGCTTTCTTCTCTGCTACCTCGTGCTTCTTTTTCTCTGCTTTCCGTTTGCGGTTCTCAAGTTGCATCTGTGACAAAAATACGGAGACGTACCTTTTGGCTTTCTTTTCCTCAATCTGATCACCCCAGATCGGAATGATCTTTTCGAAACAGGCGGAGTCGCCGAAGTTTTTCTGCCAACGGGTATAAGCACGGACGCGATACACTCCTATGTCCTGAATGGCTTTGGTGAGCACAAACTGTCCGTTCGCACTTCCTCCTTTAAGGGTATATTGCGCGCTTTGGGTCACACTGTTTACTTCATTGATCAGATCTACATAGACCAGCTGACTCTTTTCGGTGGGGAGAAGCGTGCCAGCCTGCATGACCCAGACCTTGTACCAGATGGTGTCGTAGAGGTTATAGATGGGACGATCGGTCTGAATATAGATCTTCTCGCGATAGTTATCCCTCATCAGAGAGGCCATGCCGGTGATCCGTTGGCCCAGAGAGATTTGCTTGGTTCCGGTATCAGTATTGTCCGGTAAAGCAATGCTTTCCCCATTCAGACTTGCACCAAACAAGGCTGTAAGGAGCAATAGTATAAACAGTCTTTTAGAATCCGGTCTTTTCATACGGCTGATTTTATTGTAGGTGAAAAGAATGATTAAAAACGTGTAAATGTAGGCATTTGATTGTATTCTCAAAGAAATGTCGTATAGATTTAACATTCAAGCGAATAGATCCTGTTTTAAGATCTCCTTTCCTGTCTATTTCTTTACTGTTTGTTTTAACATCAGTGTGCAGTATTTCTTTTCACGACTCATTGTGTTGATTTACTGTATTGTATGGTGTGTTGTAGGCGCAACAACCAAATTCTTATTGTTGTGAATGTCAGAAGTTGCTTTTGTCCTTCTATATATTTAACAATGAATTTTAAGCAAACGTTCTTTTGATTATTAATAAAGTGATATTTTTGTAAGCCGTTCGTCTGTTTTGAACGGATAATCAAGTATTTAAACAAATAACAAATCAATTGCTTATGAAAAACGGATCCAGTAAATCTTTTGCTTTTGGCATCACAATTATTGCTACTCTTGGAGGATTGCTTTTTGGTTATGATACGGCTGTTATTTCAGGTACTGTAGAATCGTTAAGGCATACATTCATTGATCCGATGGGATTGGCTCCTGATCTTGCAAGTGCTATGGAGGGCTTTGTGGTTAGTAGTGCTTTGATCGGATGTGTGTTGGGCGCTTCTGTGGCTGGTTGGATCAGTCAGAAGTTTGGACGTAAAAAAGCACTCTTCAGTGCTGCTGTATTATTCTTCTTATCTGCTCTTGGATCGGCATGGCCTGAAATAGGATTTGGCATGCCGGGATCAGGTGACGCTTCATTTGTCTATATATTTGTAGCTTATCGAGTGTTGGGTGGCATAGGAGTTGGAATTGCCTCAATGGTTTCACCCATGTACATTGCCGAGATTGCGCCTCCTGCTAAACGAGGTAGTCTGGTGTCATTGAATCAGTTTGCCATTATCTTTGGTATGTTGATTGTTTATTTTGTAAACTACTATATTTCACTACAAGGTGACTCTACGTGGTTAAATACGATTGGTTGGAGATGGATGTTTGGCTCTGAGTGTATCCCTGCCGGAGTGTTCTTCCTGCTTCTTTTCTTCGTGCCGGAAACGCCGAGGTGGTTGGTGATGAAAGGCCGTTCTGAGAAAGCAAAGGCAATTCTGGTCAAACTGGTAGGAAGTGATCTTGCCAATCAGGAGATGGTTGAGATACGTGAAAGTTTTAAGAAGGAAGAGAATGTCTCTCTGAAACCTTATTATCAGTTTATGGTGTCTTGGTTAATCTTGTTTTTAGTCGCTTTTATCGCGTTGAAATATGCACAGTTCTCCAATGCCTTTGAACTCTCTATGATTGGAAGTTTCTTTGTTGCATTGGTGCTTCCGATCAAATCCTTTGGCTTTAAGATTATCATTGTAGGTGTTTTGCTCTCTGCTTTCCAGCAGTTTGTGGGCATTAATGTGGTGCTCTATTATGCACCTGAGATATTCAAGAGCATGGGTGCTTCCACCGATAGTTCGTTGTTGCAGACCATCATTGTGGGTATTGTCAATCTCTCTTTTACGGTATTGGCAATCCTTACCGTCGATAGGTTTGGCCGCAAACCGCTGCTGATCATTGGAGCTTTGGTGATGGGTGTGTCAATGCTTCTATTAGGTACCGCTTTTTCAGAAAGTATGTCGGGCACAATCAAACTGATTGCAATGCTTGCGTATACAGCCGGCTTTGCGATGTCATGGGGACCTGTATGCTGGGTAATGCTTTCTGAGATATTCCCCAACAGTGTTCGTTCCAGTGTGATGTCTATCGCAGTGGCTGCTCAGTGGGTATCCAACTTCCTGATTTCTTCGACATTCCCGATTATGGATAAGAATAGCTATCTGGTTGAGTCTTTCAATCATGGTTTTTCCTATTGGGTGTATGGCGTGCTGTCTGTGTTGGCTGCTGTGTTTGTGTGGAAGATGGTACCGGAAACCAAAGGAAAGACATTGGAAACAATGGAGAAACTTTGGGAAAAGAAATGACGCTGACTTCGTTTTAAAACAGTTCTCATACAAAAAGGGCTGCCTCTTCGCTGAAGGGCAGCCCTTTTTACTTGAAATCACTTAGAACTTGAAATAGTTCTTTGCATTGTTGTAGCTGATGTCTTCGACCATCTGTCCGAGGAATGGGAGTTCGGAAGCCGGTAGTTCGCCATTTTCCACATCGGTGCCGATCAGATCGCAGAGTGTGCGACGGAAATACTCGTGACGTGGGTAGGAGAGGAAACTGCGGGAGTCGGTTAGCATGCCGACAAAGCGACTCAACAGTCCGAGGAGTGAGAGTGCATTCATCTGATTGACCATCCCTGTCTTCTGATCAAGGAACCACCAGCCGCTGCCCCATTGGATCTTACCGGGCATTGTGCCGTCCTGGAAGTTGCCGATCATGGTGGCGATCATCTCGTTATCGCAAGGATTGAGGTTGTAGAGGATCGTCTTTGTCAGTTTGTCTTGTGAAGCAAGCGTATCGAGGAAGCGCGACAACTCTTGTGCCGTTTGCGAAGAGGCGATGGAATCAAATCCGGTGTCCGGGCCAAGTTTATGAAACATCTTGCTGTTGTTGTTGCGCATGGCTCCGTAATGGAACTGTTGCGTCCATCCTTTTTCCCAATCCATGATGGCAAATTCAATCATCATGGCGGACTTGAACTTCAGCACTTCTTCAGGGGTCAGCATCTTGCCGCCATACACTTTGTTGAAGATTGTGGTGATCTCGGTGGGAGTATAAGGAGTGGCATAGAACGTTTCGATGCCATGATCGGAGAGCTTGCAGCCATTTGCCGCAAAGAAATCTTGTCGTTTGCGCAGTGCGGCAAGCAGATCGGTAAAAGAGGATATCGAACAGTCGGCAGCTGCTCCCAGCTTCTCCATATAACTGCGGAAAGCCTCCGGATTTTCTACTGCCATGGCTTTGTCGGGGCGCCATGTGGGTAGCATCTTGATCTCGAAACCGTCTTTCCGGACTGCCTGATGATATTCCAGTGAGTCGGCAGGATCATCTGTCGTGCAGACCGTTTCGACATGATACTTGCGCATCAGTCCGCGGGCGCTAAACTCCTTCGTCTGAAGCTTTTCGTTGCATTCCTCATAGATCTCACGGGCCGTAGCCGGAGAGAGGATCTTGTCGATACCGAAAGCTGTTCGCAGTTCGAGGTGCGTCCATTGATAGAGTGGGTTTCGCATGGTATAGGGCACAGTCTCCGCCCATTTCTCAAACTTCTCCCAATCGGAAGTGTTTTCTCCCGTGATGTATTTCTCGTCGATGCCGTTGGTGCGCATGGCTCTCCACTTGTAATGATCGCCACCCAACCAAGCTTCGGTAATTGACTTGAACTTGTGGTCATTAGCGACCATGGAAGGAATCAGATGGCAGTGGTAATCGATGATTGGCATCTTGGCTGCATGCTGATGAAAAAGTTCTTTTGCAACATCTGTCTGCAAAAGAAAGTCTTTGTCCATAAAGGTTTTCATGTTATTTAGCTTTTTTGTTGTAATGGCAAAGGTAGCAAAAATAATATTATGTGAGAGTAATAACGATGATTCATAAGGAAATGTTATTTTTGCAACCTAGATAGGAATGATCGGATGCATATCGCTACTCTTTCCCTTCTGGAAATAAAATAATTGTCGCTCAATCGCATGAAACAAATTACATACTTGCCTACCAAAGTACTGCTGCTGCTTTTTCTGTCGCTGATCGTGAACGGTGCGTATGCTGCCAGGGGAGAGAAGGAGCCTGAGAAGTTCAGACAGCCGGACCAGACCCTCCTGACCGTCTTTTGGGAGGAAAACGGTCCGCGCCATGCGCTTTATACGGAGGATGGATACCGGATTATCCGTAACACAGCCGGCGGTTTGGCTTATGCCATCCAAAAGGAAGAAACGATCGTGGCCGGAGCACAGTTGGCGCATGACAAAGCACAACGTACATTCCAGGAATGGAACTTCCTGTCTGCTGCTCCTGTGGTGTTGAGAAGCTCTTTTGCTCTCTCTAACCCGAAAGTAAAGAGTATGGCACTCGGCGAACAGGGCTCTTCATCGCTTCCTTTTCCAACGAAAGGAAAAGTCAAGACTTTAGTCATTCTGGTCAGTTTCAGTGACCTTCCTTTTGCAGTAACAGAGCCTAATCAGGCCTTCTCACGTAGTCTGAATGAGGCAGGATATAGCGATAATGGAGCCACCGGAAGTGTGCGCGACTACTTCTACGAGAACTCCAACGGACAGTTTGAACCGGACTTTCACGTGGTTGGCCCCGTGGTGCTCTCCGGCACTGCTGCTTATTACGGAAGAGACTCGGCAGACTTTGATTACCATGCTCCTGCTATGGTGTGGGAAGCTTGTCAGCAGGCTGACACACTCTTTGATATCGACTTTACGCAATATGATCAGAACAATGATGGCGCCTTAGATAATGTGTTTGTCATCTACGCCGGATACGATCAAGCTCAATTCGTTACATCGTCCGACTTCGTCTGGTCGCACAAGTATTCCTTATATGGGAAAGTGGCCATGGATGGGAAGAAAATTGAAACCTATGCCTGTACCTCCGAACTTCGTAATAACAATGGAACCAATCCCGCTTCCATCGGCACCTTCTGCCATGAGTTTGGCCACGTGATCGGTTTGCCTGATTTTTACAAGACGGTGGGCAATGGTATATCGGTGATGAATGACTATTTTCTGATGGATTCAGGCAATTACAACAACGACGGCAACACACCTCCCTCTCTCAGTGCCATCGAACGGATGCTCATGGGCTGGATGACTCCCGATGTGTTGAGCAACAAAGCGGCTACTTACACGTTGCCGTCGATCCAGGAGAATAAAGCCTTTCAGATACCTACATCCACACCGGGAGAGTATTTCTTGCTGGAAACCCGCGCTCCCCTGAAATGGGACAATACGTCGGAGGTTGCGGTGTTGGGATACGGCCTTCTGATCTATCATGTCGACCGTTCGGCTTCCTATCTTTCACGGTGGGGTGGTGATGGGGCGTCCATGAATAATGAAGATGCGCACCGTTGCTGTTATGCGATCAAGGCGACTTTAAGTAAGTGGGCTTTTCAACAGCTGACAAAAACATCTTTTACCGACGACACGCAACCTTCGGCGTGGGACTGGAATGAGCAGGCTACGGAAACTCCGCTGAGCAGTATCAACCTAACGAATAATGCGGTAACCTTTGATGTGAGTGGTGGTGGTCCGGTGGACATTGATGCTTCTTCGCTGGCAACTGCACCGCAGGTGGCTGCCACAGAAGGCGTGATCCGGATCAGCGGACTGCAAGGTGACGAATGGATCGGCCTCTATACGGTGGACGGACGTATCGTGCAGGAAACCAGAGCGACCTCAATCAGTGTTACGTTGTCGCACCAAACCGCCGGATGGGTTCTCGTGAAGATCACAGGCAGAGAGAACAGTTGGTCGCACCTGCTCCGTGTGGACTAAAAATACTATTGGAAATCTTTCGAAAAGGGAACGGAAAAGTGTGGAAAGTTTTCCCACTGTTTTCGCGACACCTTCTCACCCTTTTCTCCGCCCTGCTTTCACCTTATTTCTTCAGGTAACGGTTGAGGATAGGGATCTCTTTCAAAGGAAGATCATATTTCACCGTATAAGCGATAAAGAGAACCAACAGGAAGGTGCGGAAGCCAAGGCGCAGCACGATGTGGTCAATCGGAGCGTACATGCCAATGCCAAAGAGCAGTGCGGTAATCAGCGTATATCCTGCCGCGCTTTTGATGTTGTAGGCAATGGGATAACGCTTTTGTCCGATGAAGTAGGAGGTAAGCATCATCACCAGATAGGAGAAAAAGATCGCCCACGCACTGGCACTATACCCATAAACGGGCACAAAGAGTACGTTGATCGCCACGATGATGATAAAGCCGATGATGGAAAACCACGCTCCCCAGCGCGTCTCGTCATTGAGTTTGTACCACAACGAGAGGTTGAAAAAGATGCCCATAAAGATATCACCACACATCACGATCGGAACGATGGTCAGTCCCTCCCAGAACTTCGGTTCGATGATGTATTTGAGAATATCCAGATAAAAGCTCACACCCAAAAAGATAAACATCGAACAGATAATAAAGTACTTCATTGCTTCTGCATACGAACTGTTGCTTTTGCCTCCGTTTTCCTTGTGTTTCCCGAAGACAAACGGTTCGTAGGCATATCGGAAAGCCTGTGTAAACATAGTCAATACGACGGCGATCTTGACTGAGGTGCCATAGATACCTAATTGTCCCATGGGATCATTGGATGGGTCAATAAGGAAAGGCATCATCATCTT
>JAQUZH010000119.1 GCA_028691445.1 Bacteroidales bacterium
CTTTCTTTTCGAGCTTTAAATTAATATAAGGCCCTTTCTTTAATGAACGACTCATAACTTTCTCAATTAATCAGTTTACTTTTTTCTTCTTTCAATAATGTACTTAGTAGAAGCTTTTTTCTTCGACCTTGTTTTCAAGCCCTTAGAATATAAGCCCTTACGTGAGCGAGGATGACCTCCAGACTGACGTCCTTCACCACCACCCATTGGGTGATCAACCGGGTTCATAACAACACCACGGTTCCGAGGTCTAGATCCCAACCATCTTGAACGACCAGCTTTACCTGATTTCTCGAGTGCATGATCCGAATTACCAACGCTACCAATTGTTGCTTTACAAGTAGACAAAATCTTTCTTGTTTCACCTGAAGGCAATTTAACGATTGCGTATTTTCCTTCTCGCGAAGTCAACTGAGCGAAGTTACCGGCAGAACGAACTAACGCAGCTCCCTGTCCCGGTCTCAGCTCAATATTGTGTATAACGGTACCAACTGGAATATTCTGAAGCGGAAGTGCGTTCCCAATTTCAGGAGCTGCATTTTCACCAGACATCAACGTCTGTCCTACTTCCAAACCATTAGGTGCAACTATATAACTTTTCTCTCCATCTACATAGTATAACAATGCGATACGAGCCGATCTATTCGGATCATATTCGATTGATTTCACTACAGCTGGAACACCGTCTTTGGTTCTTTTGAAATCTACAAATCTGTATTTTTTCTTATGACCACCACCAATGTAGCGCATGGTCATATGTCCCTCGTTATTACGTCCGCCTGAACGCGCTTTACCCGCAACTAGGGATTTCTCTGGTGCGCTCGCAGTAATCTTATCAAAAGCACCAATAATCTTATGTCTTTGCCCCGGTGTAGTAGGCTTTAATTTACGTACTGCCATTTTTTATTTAAATATTACTATAAAAATCAATCTTATCACCTTCACGGACTGATACAATCGCTTTTTTGAATGCAGAAACTCTTCCTGTCACAACTCCACCTTTGGTGTAGCGTGATTTCTTTTTTCCTGCATAATTGATCGTATTTACGTCTGTTACTGTAACATTATACATTTCTTCAACAGCTTTCTTAATCTGAATTTTGTTAGCATCTGGACTAACACGAAAGCCGTAACGGTTCATTTTCTCGGAAATTCCGGTCATTTTTTCCGTTACAATTGGTTTGATAATTATACCCATCTGTTAAGTCTCCTATTAAGCTTTTAAATTATTTTCAATCGAAGCAACGGAACTTTCAGTCAAGATTAAGCATGCTGCATCTAATATTTTATAAGTATTTAACTCGGAAACCGCAACAACAGTAGACTGTTTTAAGTTACGAGCCGACAAATATACGTTTTTATTTTGTTGTGGGAAAACCAAAAGCAACTTTTTATCAGCTACTTGCAGGTTTTTGGTCAAAGAGATAAATTCTTTTACTTTTGGAACTTCGAAAGAAAAATCCTCTAAAACGATAATTGAGTTCGCTTGAGCTTTGTAAGACAAAGCTGATTTACGAGCCAACGTTTTTACCTTCTTGTTCAATTTAAAGCTATAGTCTCTTGGCACCGGACCGAAAATACGTCCACCACCTACAAAAACAGGCGATTTAATATCACCGGCACGGGCTCCACCTGTACCTTTTTGTTTTTTGATTTTACGTGTACTATGAGCGATTTCACTTCTTTGTTTCGCTTTGGAAGTTCCTTGACGTGAATTAGCAAGATGCTGTTTTACATCAAGATAAAGAGCGTGATCACTTGGCTCAATGCCGAAGATCGATTCGTCTAACGTTATCTTTCTTCCGGTGTCTTCACCTTTTACATTATATATGCTCAGTTCCATACTTATTCTTCGATTATTACAATTGAACCTTTAGCTCCCGGTATAGAACCCTTAATCATTATAAGATTATGTTCCGGGATCACTTTTAACACTTGCAAATTTTGCACAGTTACACGAGCATTACCAGTTTGACCACCCATTCTCATTCCCTTAAATACTTTTGCAGGATAAGAACATGCACCAATAGAACCTGGCTTACGACCACGATTATGCTGACCGTGGGTTGCTTGACCAACACCGCCAAAACCATGGCGTTTCACAACTCCCTGAAATCCTTTTCCTTTAGATATACCCACAACATCCACAAAAAGGGTGTCAGAGAATAGATCTACAGTGAGGACTTCACCTAAACTCACTTCTTTCTCATACTTGAACTCGGCCAAGTGTCTTTGAGGAGCTACTCCGGCTTTCTTAAAAAGCCCCATCTCAGGTTTGTTAGTATGCTTCTCCGTTTTTTCCTGGAAGCCTACTTGTACAGCCTGATAACCGTCTGTTTCAACGGTCTTGATTTGAGTAACAACACAAGGACCTGCTTCGATTACAGTGCATGGGATATTTTTCCCATCGGCACTGAAGACGGATGTCATTCCGATTTTTTTTCCTAATAATCCTGGCATTTCACTTTGTTTTTATAAATCATACTTTAATTTCTACTTCAACTCCACTTGGCAATTCAAGCTTCATCAACGCGTCTACTGTTTTCGATGTTGAACTGTAGATATCAATCAATCTCTTGAAAGACGACAATTCAAACTGTTCTCTAGATTTCTTGTTTACGAAAGTAGAGCGGTTAACAGTAAAAATACGCTTGTGTGTTGGAAGAGGTATAGGACCGCTTACTACAGCACCTGTCGTCTTCACAGTCTTCACGATCTTCTCTGCAGACTTATCCACGAGATTATGATCGTAAGACTTTAACTTAATTCTAATTCTTTGACTCATGTTATTTCGACTATTAATATTTTAATTACAACAGATCTACACGGCCTTTTGCTTCCGTCAAAATGTCTTTAGCAATTGACTTTGACACCTCTGAATAGTGAGAAAACTCCATCGTTGACGTAGCACGACCCGAAGTGATGGTACGAAGAGAAGTAACATATCCAAACATTTCAGATAATGGCACTTTCGCTTTCACTACACGTGCACCTGAACGATTTGAATCCATACCTTCCAAGTGACCACGGCGTTTGTTAAGGTCACCGATAACATCTCCCATTCCCTCTTCAGGTGTCACTACTTCAAGCTTCATAATTGGCTCTAAGAGTACAGGACCTGCTTTTGCACACGCGCTCTTGAAAGCGAGATTAGCACAAATTTCAAAAGAGAGCTGATCTGAGTCAACCGGGTGGAAAGATCCATCAAGCAGCGTAACTTTCAATGAATCTAATAGATATCCGGCTAACACACCATTTTTCATTGCTGAAGCAAAACCTTTTTGAACAGCTGGAATAAACTCTTTAGGCACATTACCACCTTTTACTTCATCCACAAACTGCAAGCCTTCTACGCCCTCATCTGCCGGACCAACTTTCACGATAATATCCGCAAACTTACCACGTCCACCGCTCTGTTTTTTGTACACTTCACGAATCTGAACTTCCTTCGTAATAGCTTCTTTGTAAGAAACCTGAGGAGCACCCTGATTACATTCCACTTTAAACTCACGTCTCAAACGGTCGATGATAATCTCAAGGTGAAGCTCACCCATACCCTCAATAACAGTCTGTCCGGTATCTTCATTCGTTTTGACAATGAATGTAGGATCTTCTTCAGCCAGTTTAGCGAGGCCATTACCCAGTTTATCAAGATCTTTTTGAGTTTTAGGCTCGATAGCGATACCAATAACCGGTTTTGGGAAATCCATAGACTCAAGTGTAATTGGAGCATCTTCAGAGCACAAAGTATCACCTGTACGGATATCTTTAAAACCTACACCAGCACCAATATCACCAGCAGCAATAAACTCTTTAGCATTCTGTTTGTTAGAATGCATCTGGAAAATACGTGAGATACGTTCTTTCTTACCAGAGCGGGTGTTATATACATATGAACCAGCAGTCAGCTCTCCCGAATAAACTCTAAAGTAGCAAAGACGTCCTACATATGGATCGGTTGCAATCTTAAACGCCAAAGCGCAAAGAGGTTCTTCAGAAGTTGGATGACGTTCAATTTCAATGCTTGGATCATCAGGACTAGTTCCAATAATTTGGCCATTATCCATTGGTGAAGGAAGGTAAGCACAGACAGCATCCAGCAAAGGTTGTACCCCTTTATTTTTGAATGAAGAACCACAAGTCATCGGTACAATCTGCATTGCAATAGTTCCTTTACGGATAGCTGCTCTGATTTCGTCTTCAGTGATAGTTGTTGGATCATCAAAATACTTCTGCATGATAACATCATCACATTCAGCTACTTTTTCCAACATTTTATCTCTCCATTCGATTGCTTCTTGCAAAACAGAAGCAGGAATTTCTTCTTCATCATATTCAGCACCCATAGTCTCATTGTGCCAAAAATAAGCTTTCATTTTGACCAAATCCACAATTCCGGCAAACGTTTCTTCAGAACCTACAGGTATCTGAATCGGACAAGGATTTGCCTTCAACACATCGCTGATCTGACGGCACACTTCAAAAAAGTTTGCGCCCGAACGGTCCATTTTATTTACATAACCGATACGAGGCACATTATATTTGTCAGCCTGACGCCATACAGTCTCAGACTGAGGCTCAACACCACCTACTGCACAAAACGTAGAAACCGCTCCATCCAGAATACGGAGAGAACGTTCAACTTCTACAGTGAAATCCACGTGGCCGGGAGTGTCAATCAGATTGATTTTGTACTTATTTCCAGCATATTGCCAGAAAGTTGTGGTTGCAGCAGAAGTAATTGTAATACCTCTTTCCTGCTCCTGTTCCATCCAGTCCATTGTAGCGCCACCATCGTGCACCTCACCAATTTTGTGAGTCAGACCGGTATAAAAAAGAATACGTTCTGATGTAGTTGTTTTACCGGCATCAATGTGCGCCATGATACCGATATTCCTATTGTAATTTAAATCTGTTCCTTTAGCCATTTGCTATATACTTAGTCAATTAAAATCTGTAATGAGCAAAAGCACGGTTAGCCTCTGCCATTTTATGCATATCCTCTTTACGTTTGAATGCGCCACCTTGTTCGTTAAAAGCATCAACAATTTCAGCTGCAAGTTTGTCAGCCATTGTTTTGCCTCCTCTTTTACGAGAATACAAGATTAGATTTTTCATTGAAACGGATTCCTTACGATCAGGACGAATTTCTGTAGGCACTTGAAAGGTTGCTCCACCAACACGGCGAGACTTAACCTCTACTTGTGGAGTAATGTTATCTAATGCTTTTTTCCAGATATCCAAAGCACTTCTTTCCTCGTTAGGCAACTTAGCCTTAACAGTCTCCAGTGCATTGTAGAATATCTCAAAAGCGGTATTCTTCTTACCATCATACATCAGATGGTTGACGAATTTAGATACTTTCACATCGCTAAATACAGGATCTGGTAATATGACCCTTTTTTTGGGAGTTGATTTTCTCATTTTAGGATAAAATTTCGATTCAGTTTTTGGTTGCCTCTTATAGCCTTCAATAACCCCTCTGGATTATTTACTCAACCTTTATGTAGTCTACTCCAATAAACTCAACCAGCGTGATTGACTTAATTATTATTTCTTTTTTGCAGGAGCGCCTTTTACCGGTGCACCTTTAACAACTGCTCCTGGTTTCGGACGTTTTGTGCCATATTTTGAACGTCTTTGAGTACGTCCGGCAACACCTGCTGTATCCAATGTTCCACGAACAATGTGATAACGTACACCCGGAAGGTCTTTAACACGACCGCCACGGATCATAACAATAGAGTGTTCCTGCAAATTGTGACCTTCGCCTGGTATGTATGAGTTAACCTCTTTTGAGTTTGTCAAACGTACTCTGGCTACTTTACGCATTGCCGAATTAGGTTTCTTAGGAGTGGTCGTGTAAACTCTCACGCAAACACCACGTCTCTGTGGAGACGAGTCTAACGCAGGAGATTTACTCTTTTCTACCAAAGTCACCCTTCCTTTTCTTACTAACTGCTGAATTGTAGGCATTTCTTTAGTGTTTAATTCTTAGTTTTTTACTTAATCTTTTAATCATTCATAAATCGGACTGCAAAAGTACGCTTTATTTCTGAGATACAAGCGACTTGTCTGTAATATTTTCCCTGAAACACGCTGAAAAGGAATTATCTAGAACACATTTAATATTATTTAACCCAGCCCTTCAGGCGAAAAAGTTTTATTAAGCGTCTCCTCCAAATCCCATTATCGGAGGAACTTTAGATTCCAGACCACTGATCTTTATCGGTCCGTAGTGTGTCTCATACTTAGCAATATTATCTTGCAAAGCTGCAAGCAATCGCTTCGCATGTTCAGGAGTCATGATGATACGCGACTTCACATTGGCTTTTGTCATACCGGGCATTACGCTCACAAAGTCAATCACAAACTCAGACGATGAATGTGCAATAACGGCAAGATTTGCATACACACCATCAGCAACATCGGGCGTCAGCTCAAGCTGCAAATTAGTATTTTTCTCTTCTGTCATTTTTTTTTCGCAAAGGTACGATTTAGGCAAATATAATCAACACATTGGCAAAATTAATCCAATGAAGTGCTATCATGGTATTTAGCTTATCACACAATTTATTTCCAATATTATTCGCTCTCTCTTATTTGTATAAGGAAAAAAATATATCTTTGTCTGAGAATAGTATCAATCATCTTCGGAATAATAACCTATGAATAATAAGATCCTTCTATTCACTGTTGCAGTAATTTCGATTCTCAGCAGCTGCAAAGACAAGCCTTTACAAGAATACAGGAAAGTGGAATTTACGACGCATGCATCAAAAGACACGATCTATCTTTTTGATACCCATGACAAAATAGGTTCAGCATTATCCCTTTCTTTTACCTATCCTATTTCTCAAGATCCCAAGGATAGTGTGGAGCAACTCCAACATGCTTTTGTTTCTCTCTTCCTCGGTGAAGGATATGCTTATCAGGCACCTGATCTCGCAATAGATCAGTATGTCAAGAATTTCCACAGCCAGAAAGCAAACTTAGAGAAAGAGTATACTCAGCTATGTGAATATGCCAAAGAGGACGACTTGGAAGAAAGGAAAGACCTCTCCTATTTCATGTCGATTAAAGACTCCGTTTTATATAATGAGCACGGGATCCTCTCCTTGTTAGTCACCACCAGTTCGTATACCGGAGGAGCGCATGGCACAACGACCAAGAAAGTACGGACGCTTACAACAAAGGGGACGATCCTGACAGAAGAGGATATCTTCGCTGAAAACTATACAGATGAATTAAAAAACATACTCATCGACAAGTTGCTTGTTCAGAACAAGGCAAAAGACATCAACGAATTATACGAATTGGGCTTTATCTTTACAGAAGGGATTGTTCCAAACGGCAACTTTTATGTCTCAAAAGAAGGTATAACTTACGTGTATGGCGCCTACGAAATCGCCTGCTATGCCATCGGAATCAGCGAAGTATTTCTACCCTTTGATGATATCCGTATGTTACTTCGTAAAAAGAGTCCAATCTCTTTTTTACTCTAACTCAAAAAAGACAATGGAACAGATCATTCACTATTTCCCCGAACTTACAGCAAAACAAAAAGAACAGATTCAGGCATTACAAGGTTTATATGCCGATTGGAATACAAAGATCAATGTCATCTCACGAAAAGACATTGACAATCTCTACGAACGGCACATCCTCCATTCGCTAGCCATCGCCAAAGTGATCCGGTTTAAGTCCGGCACCTCTTTAATGGATGTCGGCACAGGCGGCGGATTTCCGGCTATCCCTCTGGCTATCTATTTTCCGGAATGTCAGTTTCATCTGGTGGACAGTATTGGCAAAAAGCTCAGAGTCGCATCAGAGATAAGCAATGCCATCGGACTCACGAACACCACCTTCCGTCATTGTCGCGCAGAAGAAGAGCAGGCGAAGTTTGATTTCATCATCAGTCGTGCCGTAATGCCTCTTTCCGATCTGGTCAAGATCACGCAAAAGAACATACGAAAAGAGCAGCAGAATGCACTGCCCAACGGCATACTCTGTCTGAAAGGCGGCGAACTGCAAGAGGAAATTGCACCGTACATAAAAAAAGCACAACTATTTCCATTAGATAATTACTTTCAGGAGGAGTTCTTCGAAACCAAGAAAGTTGTATATTTGCCCCTATAGATTGAAAAGATGAAGATAAAACTGTTTGAATTTAATCCCTTTCCGGTCAATAGCTATTTATTGTTTGACGACACAAAACAGGCTGCATTGATTGACGCAGGTATGTGGGCTGAAAAAGAAGAAGAGGAACTGGC
>JAQUZH010000120.1 GCA_028691445.1 Bacteroidales bacterium
TTGATGCCGTTGGATGAATCGACTACTGTAACGCTGCCTCAGGTAACAATCAAAGATGAACCCCGCTTTAAGTATCGCGGTGCTATGCTTGATGCAGGCCGCTATTTCTTTACCGTAGAGCAGACCAAACGCTTTCTGGATCTGATGAGCTACTACAAACTCAATACTTTTCACTGGCATCTGACTGAAGATGGCGGCTGGCGCATCGAAATCAAGAAATATCCACTGCTTACTGAGATCGGCGCATGGCGGAGAGGAACAAATATTAGCAGAGGATCAGATACAAAGAATACTGAAAAGTTCGACAGACTGCCTCACGGAGGTTTTTATTCTCAGAAAGAGATCAAAGAGATTGTGAAATATGCAGCTGCGCGCAACATTACAATCATTCCTGAAATAGATATGCCGGGTCACTCACTCTCTGCACTGGCTGCCTATCCGGAATATTCTTGCACAGGAGGACCTTTCAATGTATTGGAGTTATGGGGTATCCAGTCTGATATATTCTGTGCTGGAAATGAAAAGACATATACCTTTATTCAAGATATAATTGATGAGCTGATTTCTCTATTTCCTTCGCAAGTGATCCATATCGGTGGCGATGAAGCGCACAAAGACCGTTGGAATGTATGTCCGAAGTGCAAGGCAAAGATGGTTGCGGAAAACCTGAAAGATGTCAACGAACTGCAGAGTTACTTCATTCGCAGAGTGAGCACTTATCTAGGCAGCAAAGGCCGCAGAATACTTGGTTGGGATGAAATCATGGATGGCGGACTGGCACCCGGTGCCATGGTCATGGGCTGGAGAGGCGAAGAGTCTGGTATCAAAGCAGCCAATATGGAACACGAGGTTGTGATGTCTCCCAATTCATACATGTATCTCGACTACTATCAGGGCAAATCGTCAAGTGAACCATTCAATATCGGCGGTAATCTTCCGCTGGAAAAGGTGTACAACTACGAGCCGCTTTCTCCAAAAATCACTGCCGACAAACAGAAATACATCATTGGTGTACAGGGTAACCTCTGGATGGAATTTATCCATTCTGAACCAAAGCTTGATTATATGGCTTTTCCTCGTCTGCTTGCAGTTGCTGAAATTGGTTGGAGTAGTCCACGCAAAGACTATGCTGATTTCATCGCTCGTGTCGGAGGCAACCTCCCCCATCTGGATAAAGAAGGTGTTAACTTCCGTATCCCTGAGCCACTTGGCTTGAATGACATGGAGAGTAATTCAACACAGTGTACCGTCACATTGACACCCCCTATTAAAGATTCAAAAGTGTACTACACCACCAATGGTGATGATCCAATACTCAAAGGAATGCTCTATACCTCTGCGTTTCAACTTACCCTCACTGCCGACAAACCGGTTGAGGTGAAGTGTATTGTACGAACCAAAGAAGGACGAGTAAGTAACACCTATACTGCCAGCTATTCGCTCAAGAAATAATTCTCTTGTAGGAAAGTCTATAGCTCTATAAATAGAGAATCCGGGAAGATCTTTTTCTTTCCGGATTTTCTATTTAAAAAGGACAACTCTTGATCTATTCAGCAAATCGTAGGTAAGTTTGCAGTACCGGGTGAACTAACCGGCCATACTGCTCCTATCCTACAATGCGTGCAATTACAAAGAGTAAGGTCTTCTGTATTTATAATTGTACAATCTGTGACTGGCAGCCTCTGTGTCATCACCAAAACTCAATGTAGCAGGATCCCACTTCACCGGACGTTGTAACTCAGTGGCAATATTGGCCAGACAGCAGAGCGTATTGGTACTGCAACCTACTTCGACCGGAGCAATCGGATTTTTACGACTCCGCACTGCGTCAATAAAGTTTTGCATGTGCGGCGAACTCACCTCATACTGTCCCATATCAATCTTCTTTTCCTCTTTTACAAGCAAGGATTTATCTGAACATTCAATGAAACCGCGGGACACCTTCAGCCAGCCTTTTGTGCCATTGAAACAGATTCCCTGACCACCCTCTTTGCGGTAATCCTGCTCCGTCATAATGATTCCATTCTGGTATTTCATCGTCAGATACTTAGCCCCGTTGTAACCCTTTGGGATATACTCGCAAGGCCCCGATCCATCCATACCAATAGCCGCTTGAGAGATGTCAAACATGTGTGCACCCCAGTCTGCGGTATAGCCATTACCTGTTTCACGATACCATCTCCACGCTCCCCAGAGTTTCTCATTTTCCTCCGGACTGATCGATATCGGCGGACAAAGATTCGGATGATAATGAACTTTCGGGTCATTCAGCGGACCCATCCAAAGATTCCAGTTTAACGAACTGGGAATTGGCATTTCAGGCAAGTCTAACGGTGTGGGAGGATCTCCTACTTTCGCATAGATCGTCTCTATATGTCCGATCGCACCACTGCGCACCAACGAGATAGCCGTTTGAAACTCTTTACTTGAACGTTGCTGACTGCCGACTTGCAACACACGGCTATTGTCACGCACAGCCCTGACCATCGCCAGTCCCTCGCAGATAGTAAAGGCAAGTGGTTTCTGCACATACACATCTTTACCTGCTTTGCAAGCATGAATAGTAGTCAACGCATGCCAATGATCGGGCGTGGCGATTGACACAGCGTCAATATCCTTGCGCTCCAACAAATCTTCGTAAAACTCATACATGTCGCATCGCTGAGCCACATTTTTGGATTTCTGCCATCCTTCGACACGCTTCTTGAAACGTTCCCTTTTGATCGCATCCACATCACATCCCGCAACCACCTGCACACCGGGACAACCCGTAAAACTACTGAAATCCGAACATCCCTGCTGTCCTAAGCCGATAAAGCCCATCACGACTCTATCGCTTGGAGCGATCGTTGTTCCATCCGGTGCCTTCCAACTTGGAAGAATAGTCAAACCTGTCAATCCCAGAGCGGAGAGCCCCAGAAAATGACGTCTGTTCATGCCATTACTCTCTTTTTCTTTCCTGTTCATACGCTATTATGTATTAGAAATAAGTACTAGTTTCAAAGGTAGCTTTTTTTCGAATATCACACTTCATCTTCCTTTTATTTTAATGAAAATAACAATATCAATCGTCAGCAAGGAATTTGTTTAATCTTTTCATGAAGTTTTGTTAGTAGTTGGACGGATACAAATTCAATAAATTTCGTCTCAAGATAAATTAAACTGTTACCTTTGCAGCAGATACAATCGAGGGGTGCCTTTACTGGCTGAGATTATACCCTATGAACCTGATACGGTTAGTACCGTCGAAGGGAATGATTTACAATAGATACCTGCCGTTCGTAAAGGATATTCTCTTGATTGGTCTGTTAATTCATAATTAAAGGATCACAATGAACAATCCAAAGAGAAATTCGTTCGCTGGTGTCGAACATTCGCTGCCAGACTCCCTATCTGTGCCGCTTTCCGTAGAAAGCACGATTATCATCTCCCTCAATGGGAAAAACCACGAAGTAAAGAAAGGCACCTCCTTATCTGATTTCATACGTACGCTGGGACTGCAACCGAAAGGGATTGCCATCGCCATCGAATATGAGGTGGTGCCAAAAGATAAATGGCAGGAGACCATCTTGTCTGATCATCTGCAACTGATGCTCATTCATGCTGTGTCGGGAGGATGAGTATGCAACTGATCACATTAACTGCCGAAAGGATATTGAGCAACGAGGCAGCGATCCTCAACATGCTGTTTGACGAAGGATTGCCCCTGCTTCATCTGCGCAAGCCATGCTCGTCGGCATCTGAAATGAAAGAGCTACTTGCCGCAATCAATCCCTCCTTTTATCAGCGGATTGTCGTGCATGATCATTTTGAGTTGATCGCTCTCTTCAGACTAAAAGGCGTACATCTCAACCGTCGCAATCCGGACGCTCCCAACCTATCGAGTATTACCGTGAGCCGTTCGTGCCACTCTTTACAAGCTATCAGCCACCTCGAAGGATATGATTATCTCTTCCTAAGTCCGGTGTTTGACAGTATCTCGAAACAAGATTATATCCATGCCTTTACGTCGGAGGAGTTAAGGAAAGCAGGCAGCAGGGGAATTATCAACAACAAGATCATGGCCCTGGGAGGTGTTCATCCTGCAAACATTCCCCTCGCTACTGACTATGGATTTGGCGGAGTTGCTGTGCTTGGAGCATTGTGGGGCGAGTATCTCATGGATGGCAATAGAGCTACGCTTCTCAAAAGATTCCATACATTAACAGAAATAACAGGAAAGCAATGAAAGGGCTATTATTCATTACACACCAAACAGAGCACATAACCACCCTTCAATCGGTAGCAATAGCACTCGCAGGAGGATGCCGGCACATTCAACTTCGGATGAAAGAGGCAACAACAGATGAGGTAGTACAAACAGCCATCCGGGCACAGGAGCTTTGTACCAACGCTCAGGCAAACCTCTATATCAATGATCATCCGGCGATTGCTGCGCAAGTGGGTGCTGCCGGTGTACACCTCGGTAAGTCAGATATGTCCCCTCGTGAAGCCCGCAGGATACTGCCCCACGGCTCCATCATTGGTGGTACTGCCAATACCTTTGACGATATCTTGTACCTCGCCGCTCAGGGTGTCGATTATATCGGACTCGGACCCTTTCGTTTTACCGAAACGAAGAGCGTACTTAGTCCGACTTTGGGCATCGTCGGCTATCATAGGCTCATGTGTCAATGCCAAGAACACCATATCCATCTTCCTTTATTCGCAATAGGAAGTATTACATACGAAGATATCCCTGCTGTTATCGCTGCCGGGATGTCGGGAGTCGCCATCTCTTCTGCCATATTGCGGGCTACAGATCCCATCGCAGAAACAAAAAGAATTATTCATTTACTTCACACCTATACACAATGACCAAACTGATTATTGGCGAAAAAGAGTTTACCTCCCGCCTCTTTCTTGGAACAGGCAAGTTTTCTTCCAACGAGATCATGAGACGTTCCATCCTTGCCTCAGAGACACAGATGGTGACTGTCGCCATGAAACGTCTCGATCTGACGGACAAGCAAGACAATATGCTGACTCATATCCATCAAACGGGCATACAGCTTTTACCCAATACATCTGGAGTACGCACTGCCCATGAAGCAGTCTTTGCCGCTAAAATGGCTCGTGATGCTTTTGAAACCAACTGGCTCAAACTGGAAATTCATCCCGATCCACGCTACTTGCTACCCGATCCGATTGAGACGCTCAAAGCGACTGAAGCATTGGCAAAAGAGGGATTTGTTGTGCTTCCATACATACAGGCAGATCCTGTGCTCTGTAAGTTGCTTGAGTCTGCCGGAGCTGCCACAGTCATGCCACTGGGAGCACCCATCGGTACAAACAAAGGTTTGCTTACCCGTGACCTCCTCTCAATCATCATCGAACAAAGTAACATCCCTGTCGTCATAGATGCCGGTATCGGAGCTCCATCACATGCGGCCGAAGCCATGGAATTGGGAGCCGACGCCATATTGGTAAACACAGCCATCGCTGTAGCCGGCGATCCTGTCAGCATGGCGATGGCTTTTCAACTGGCTGTCCTGTCTGGCCGGATGGCTTATGAAGCCCGATTGGCCACTTCGATTCATCACGCTTCAGCAAGCAGTCCGCTGACTTCCTTTTTAATGTAACCTACAAAGTATAGCATGTTTAAAGATATTATTGATACGATCAATTGGGAAGAGACCCAAGCAAAGATCTATGCCATGACCTCTACGGATGTGGAGCGGGCACTGACAAAAGAGAGACTCTCTGTTGATGATTTCATGGCGCTGCTCTCACCTGCCGCACATCCTTATCTGGAGACGATGGCGCGGCTGAGCCGTCAGTACACAATGGAACGATTTGGTAAGACTATTCATTTTTTCATCCCGCTATATATGACCAACTCGTGCACCAATCATTGTGTATATTGCGGTTTCAACGCGGGTAATGACATCCAACGCATTGTACTCAATGAGCAACAAATATTGGAAGAAGCCATGAGCATCAAGAAGATGGGCAACTTTCAGAATATCATTCTTCTGACTGGAGAGAATCCGAAAGTCGCTGATGTGAGTTACATCGAAAAGGCTATCCGAATCATAAAGCCTTACTTTGCCTCTATCAATGTGGAGGTGCAACCTCTGGATACAGATGGTTACCGTCAGCTTATCGGAGCCGGATTACACGGAGTCACCTGTTTTCAGGAAACCTATCATCAAAGCAAATACAAGCAATATCACCCCAAAGGGATGAAATCAAACTATGAATGGCGTGTCAATGCTTTTGACAGAATGGCACAGGCAGGAGTACATAAGATCGGGTTGGGCGTACTTATCGGATTGGAAGACTGGCGCACCGACCTTACGATGATGGCGATGCATCTTCGTTATCTGGAAAAGCACTATTGGCAGACAAGATATGCAGTCTCCTTCCCGCGTATCCGTCCGCATGAAGGAAAAGAGTTTCACCCAAATTCAGTGATGAGCGATAGCGAACTGGCGCAGACGATCTTTGCCTTTCGCATCTTTGATCATAACCTTGATCTTACACTTTCCACACGCGATGATGTGGTATTCAGAAATCACATGATGACCTTGGGAGTCACCTCTGTAAGCGCCGGATCCAAGACCAATCCGGGTGGATATGCCGTCTATCCTGCTGAACTGGAGCAGTTTGCCATTAATGACGACCGTTCTCCCGATGAGATGCGGAAAGTCATCAAAGCACAGGGATATGAAGTTGTGTGGAAAGACTGGGATTTAAACTTGCAATAACAGAAAGATATAATGGATAGATATAAAAGAAATAAGCTCATCGAAGGCTTTGGCGAAGAAGGTCAGGAAAAGCTTTGCCGTTCTAAAGTGCTCGTGATTGGCGCCGGGGGACTTGGTTCGCAGGTGCTCCTCTATCTGGCAGCAGCCGGAGTCGGTACTATTGGCATCATAGACTCAGATTGCGTAGAGGTATCCAATCTTCAGCGGCAGATACTACATTACACGGCAGACATTGGTCTGCGAAAGATAGAATCAGCTGCCGCCAAACTCAAGGCACTCAATCCGGAGATAAAAGTGATCACCTACCCTATCCGCTTTGAGGCAAGCAATTCCGGAGAGCTCATACAACCTTACGACTTCATCATTGATTGCTGTGACAACTTTGCCACAAAATATCTGATCAACGACTGTTGTGTGGCCGGACAAAAACCTTTCTCTCACGGAGCGGTTCTTGCCTTACGCGGCGAAGTGATGACCTACACTCCGGGCAATACATCCTATCGCGATATCTTTGAAGATGCACCCGAAGACGGCACAGTTGCCACTTCGGCTCAACTCGGCATTCTGGGTTCAATAGCCGGAATCATCGGAAGCATTCAAGCCACTGAAGCGATTAAATACATTGTAGGAATAGGCGATCTGATCCTAAACCGTATCCTGATCCTGGATGGTCGAACAATGAATTTCATCACCTTTAATAAAACTACCAGAAGAGACGATTAACAATTTTGAGTAAGAAGATGTTAATACATTCTCTGTTTGTAGGAGAATATAACTATTTTATTTAAATTTGTACAAAACTAAAAACTTCCCTAGGGAATGCGACCGATCGTTCTCCAATTTGCTTCTTATCCTGATAATTCTAACCGAAAAAAACGAACTTTGATGGAGACAACTGATCAAAAGAAGGCTGACGGAATGCCTACTTTAAGTGAAGAATGGTATAGGATGCTTATTGAAAACACCCATGACATCGTTTATTCATTTAATAAAGAAGGCATTTTTGAATACTTATCTCCCTCCTGGGAAAGAGTAATGGGACTACCTGTAACGGAGACAATAGGAAAGTCAATCCATGAGCAAGTTCATCCTGATGATCTTGCTGCATCACGTGATTATTTGGAAAAAACGTTACTGACAGGTCTACCACAAGAAGAATTTGAAATACGGCTGCAACATAACGATGGAAAGTGGCGTTACTTCACCACAAGCTATGTTCCAGTCAGAGATAAATCGGGTGCTATCATCTCTTTGTTTGGTTCGGCGAAACATATTACTAAACGGAAAGAAGCCGAAGAGAGAGAGTTGCAAATTCGCCAGAATCTGGAGACTTTCTTCAATGCCGACAACGATTTTTTGTTTGTCCTTGATCTTCAAGGCAACATTATCACGACCAACAACAAGGTCCTTGATCATCTCAACTACACCCTTGATGAACTTGTAGGC
>JAQUZH010000121.1 GCA_028691445.1 Bacteroidales bacterium
AATCTGTCTTGCGTTTTCTTTCTCTTCCTGTAAAGAGGATGCTGTAGAAAGACCTGTTACGCAAAAAGAGCAGGTGATGATAGCCGAATACCTTGCTTCCAGAGAAGATTATAGTCTTTTCAAAGAGATCGCGGATAAAGCAAAAAAATTCAGAAACTATAAAGACGCGACCGGTGCGTGGGATACCATTCTCAATGTGCCTGATTCAGTCGCCGGCTATATCCGCTATGGTGCTCTTCTGAACTCTTATGGTAATTACACCGTTTTTGTTGCGAACAACAACGCAATTAACGAGTACTTGAAAACGATCAACTGTAGTTCTGTGAGTGATATGGATAGTCTGCAGCTTGAGGAGTTTATGGCAGCCCATCTTGTTCAAAATCGCGTTACCCTGCGCGCTTATATTTCAGGAACAATGAGACTTTCTGACTCTACCACTACCGGTGTGCGTCACTATGTAGATGTTCCCGGCTATGGGGAGGATATTATTCTTGACAAGATGGCAAAAGTAAAAAACAATGGGATCCCGAAAGAGACCTACAATGGCTATGTTTATGAGATAACAAAAGTTATGACCCCTCATGCCAACTATCTGGAAGGATACCTCAAAGATGCGGGTAAATATTCAGAAGCTGACGGATCCCGTTTTACACTGATGCTTGATGCTTTTGAATCGGTAGGATTGACGCAGTCAGTGTTGCGTCTGGTCAGAACTCCTCACAGAGATTCTGTCATGCGTACAAAAGCAGCGTTTGAGACTTTTTTCCCTACCGTGCTTGCCGTCTCAGACTCTGCCTATGCTGCAAAAGGTATTACTGATGTATCAGGACTTATCTCATTTATCAAGAACTCTACTGACCTTACGGCAGATACCGCATGGACCAATCATTATGCATCGGATAATGATCTGTTGAAAGCCTATTTGTTGTATCATATTGTGCCAGGTAAGTTAGATTATGATCGTAGTGGAACTAATCTGTTTTACTATGGACAATCTTGCTATCAATTTTGTGAACGGACAGGAACTATGCCAACAGCTCTTCGCGATTCATTCCCTGGGTTGTTTGGATATACTATTCAGACTGTCAAAAGCGATGTAAAGAAGCCTGCGCCTCTTCTCAACGGTTCTGTTCACATGCTCTATAACAAGTCTGATGTCTATTGTAAGAATGGCTATGTGCATGAGCTGGATGCTCCGCTTGAAGTCAAAAAGAATGCTACTCCGGTAACAAAATCATTTAAAGTAGAGACTGAAGATTTGTATTTTTATTATGCCGGAGGAATGGGTTTGGTGGCCGACTTTGAAAAAAATCCTCATACTACATTCCGTTCGAAAGAAACGACCCCTGGTTCGTTTGGTATTACTGGGAACATAAGATATACTACTTCCAAACCTAATGCAGGAGACTATTCAACAGGTCGAGCTTTAATCTGTTCTCCGACTGCACAGAACTCATGGTTTGAATATATTGTCCGTGATTTGCCTCCAAGCAGTACCGGCAAATATCTGGTTCGAATCAACTATCAGAGAAATAATGCATGTGCCAGCAAGATACTTGCTTATTGGAGAAGCGTGAAAGATGACTTTGAGCCCATTTCTCAACGTATCAAGAGCAATCCGCTTAACATGCAGGATGTTCAAATGGATAATGTTGTAAAAGGTAAGACCCTTGACGGAACGGCTGATTCTACCTATGTGATCGGTACAATCTCAAAATATCGCAACTATGCTCAAAATCGCTATTTAGGCGTTGTGGAATGCAAGCAACTGGGTGACTATGCGATTCGATTCCTTCACTTTGACGCACGTCCGGGAATCTATGACAATTTGATTTTCATTCCTTATACAGATGGTGATAAATGGGAAGATTCTCCTGTGACGTTATCTGATAATTGAATCTAACAAAGTTAGTAACTGTAAAAAACAAAAATATGAAAAAGTTTAGAAATATATTTATAAGCTTGTTAGCATTCGCTGTTCTTTGCACGGTGACTTCCTGCAAAGAGGATGAATGGGATTCACACTATGATGCGGGTAGTAATCGTGGAGCGCAGGAATCTCAACTCATCAATTCGTTGGATACGCTTTATAACGGGCGATATAGCAGCATGGCGCAGTGGTTCAGAGAAGCTGAGATGTCCGATTTGATGAACTCTGGTCTCCAATTTACGATTCTCGCTGTTCCCAATCAGACGTTTGATTCCATTTTTGCCGGTCAAACTTATACTTCTGATGAGAAGCGTCGTATTTTGATGAATGCTATTTTCTTTAAAGCAAACGTTTTCCAAAATGACACCGGTCGTCTTAATCTGATCAATGAACGGATCAAATTTATTGAAAACGAAGCAGGAAATTACCTTGTTAATTACCACAATGACAGAGTCAATCTGAATTCTCAGTTTACCAATGTACCAATCTATGGTGGGATGCTTCATGAGGTGGACAAACTTTTTGGTCTGAATGAAGAGACAAAGAGTTATTTTGCCGGACTGGATCCTTTATACAGCAGATTGTCGTCTTATTTTACATGGGATACATTGTTTTATCCCGATGGAACACAACAAAAACTGCCTTCTTATAAAAAGATTCAGGACCCTTCAAATGCATCCAAATTTGTTTGGAAAACATCTTTAGCTGCTGTCAGACAGTTGTATTTTGATAGCTTGTTTATCAACTCCGACAAGAAGAGAGACAGTGTAAAGATTGTTGCCGAAAACATGGAGTTTTTGATGACTAAAGATGTACGCGCCAAACTCAATACTTTGTACGGAGTGCTTCAAAGCCCGAAAGCTATGAAATATTTTGGTGGTTTTGATCCTGTTGAAACCATTGAGAGTGAAGTTTCTGCAGACTCTATTATTAAGTTTATCAGTAAGACTGAGACGGCTGACTCTATCAAATTCCTCTACTATAAGAATGGAAAGAATGAGAAAGAGTTTGCTTTTCCAAAATCAATCATGAGCAGTGTAAAACTCACCGCTGGAAACAAGATTTATTTTGTTGATTCGCTGCTTGTTAAACCAAAATATTTGACCTTGCTTGATAATTATATTATCGATACAGCGATGTTCAATGTCTATTCGAAGTTTACAATCACTGAAGAGATGGAAAATCTTTTCAAAGTTGAACCTTTCCATGAAACACGTATGTTCTCCATGGAGCCCGATCCTTTACGTGGCGCTTCTTTCTTTGCGTCCAAATTGGATAAAGCTGAGAATACCGCTACTGTGGTAAGTATTCTAACACAGAAAGTTTTACCTAAGGACAGTGTACATTATCTTCAATTCCGTTTCCCCAGAGAATATTTCAATACGCAGAAGTACAAGTTTACAATGATTTTTGCTCAAAGGAAGAATGCTCCTTCTTTCCGTCTATCTTTGCGTTCTGTAAACAGGGACAAGGATACAACACACATTCAATACCTTTATCCTTTACAAAAGGATGGAGTGTCTCCACTTAATGTTGTACCTGCATCTATTACAAATGCAGACTCTATTCGACGACATGCTACTGAGCTATTTTTTGCCAACGACTATACCGGTTTGCTTGAATCGCCAACAACTGATAAACTCGGAAATGCTTTGAAACCCTCAAACTACACTTTTTTCTCAGTTACGTTTGAGCCCTTCCAGATTTTTGATTATACAGAAGAGGTTTGGCTTCGTTTTGAGTTAGGATCCGTCTTGGTTCCGATGAGGGATGAGAAGACAACTTCGGGAGGTAAGTATATCTTTATCAATAATTTCTACTTTGATAAGGTAGAAGAGTAGAGAAATGAATTCATTTAACAAGTAAATTTCTGTGATATGAAACGAAATAACATTATAATTAAATACTTACTTTCAGGGCTTTTGTTCTCAGTAGCGTCTGCGCCCTTATCGGCACAAACTGCAGATGCAAAACCTGACTCAGCAGCTGTCTCAGAAGTAGTTAAGCCTTTTACCATAACAGGTAAAGTGATATCTACAGTTGATAATAAAGCACTGGAGGGGATCTCTGTGCGTATCCAGGGCGTTCCCGGATCAACTGTTACCGCAAGCGATGGTACGTTTACGATTGGATCGCCTAATACCAAGTCTTATCTTGAGTTTTCTTATCCAGGGTATAGGACATTAGCATTGTTCCTCAGTGGAGCAACCCAGTTTACTGTCCGTATGGAACCGGAAGACTTCCCTTCTAATTTGGAAACAGTCTCTCTGCCGACCGGTTCTTTTGAAAAAAGATACCTCGCTCAATCGGCTGTTACTTTGAAAGATGATAAGTTCCAGTTTAGAGCGATTACCTCGCCCGAGTATTACATTCAGGGACAGTTGCCCGGTGTGAATGTAACGGCTTTCAATGGAGTACCGGGTGCCGGTGCTGACATGGTGTTCCGTGCTAAAAATTCTATCTATGGAGGAAGCAAACCTTTGTATATTGTCGATGGTATGGAAATTTCTCAGATGGATAACGCTACTATTTCAGATGGTTCTTTTATCAGTAACCTGATTACGATCTCTCCGAATGATATTGAATCTGTTACCCCCCTGAAAGATGCTGCCGCTAAAGCTATCTATGGTTCCAGAGGTGCAAACGGCGTCGTTGTAATCGAAACTTTCAAAGGACAGAAAGGTAGTTCGAAGATCGATTTCAGTGCAACCCTCGGAACAAGCGAGATGCGAAAGAAAACGCTTCCCATGCTTTCCGGAGATGAGCACAGAAAGTATATGCTTGAAATGGCTCTTTCTCAGTATGACGGAAATCTTGGTGATGTGATCAAGAATTTCAGTACCGCGCTGTTTAATGACCCGACCAATCCGAATAAGGATTACATTTACGAGAAATACAACAACAACACGAACTGGATCAATGAGACGCAGCAAGATGGCTTTTATCAAGATTACCATTTCAGAATGCGTGGTGGTGACGATGTATCAAAGTATCTCTTCTCTATCGGCTATCTGGGAAATGAAGGCGTCATGAGAGGAAATGACATGACCCGTTTGAGTGCCCGTTTCAATCTGGATTACAACATCACAAACGCTTTGGTTTTTGGAAGTGCGCTTTCTTTCTCCCAAGTCAATTTGGAACAGAATCATCAATTGAATTCTGATTACAATGCATTGCTGCTTTCGATGAAAAAATCACCGATTACGACCCCTTATATTCAAAGTAATACCGTTGCTGGTCTGACACAAGGTGGTGTAAATACGCCGGTACTTGAAGATCAGGACATTTTTGGTTTGAAAAATAATGTGGGTGATGGTTCAAATGCAGAAAACAGTGGTCTCAATAACCCGGCTGCTATTTCAAGAGGAGCCTATCGTAACGAGTATTTATCCAATGCGATTGCAGGAAAAGTATCGCTTGATTACACCGTGCAAGATCTGAAATTCAGATTGGCCTTAGGTTTGGATAACCGTACCGAACAGACTATTGTGTTCCTTCCTGAAAATGGATTCGCAACGGTAGGAGATAAATATAGAACTTCAGTTCAAGGGTATTATGACAACATGCTTATCGATACACAGTTTGATGTTACGTACCACAAACGTTTTAACTATGTACATGATTTTAGTGCAAAAGCAGGTGTGCAATTACTGAATAATGATATGAAATATCGTTATGGCCGTACCTATAATGCTGCAAGTGATTTTTATACACTCCTCAGCGGAAACAGGGATTCAATCTCTTCCCGTTCCGATATCTGGAGATCGCTTGGTATGTTTGGTACTTTTAACTATGTTTACTATGATCGTTATATCCTAAATGCTACTGCCCGTGTAGATGCTTCTTCCCGTTTTGGTGCAAAAGAAAAAGCAATCCTTTTCCCTGCGGTTGGCGCCGCTTGGAGAGTAGATCGTGAAGATTTTCTGCGTAATTCCTCTTTTATTAATGAATTGAAGTTGAGAGTAAGTTACGGTTTGACGGGTAATGATAATATCGGCAACTATTATGGAAGACTGCTGTATCAACCATCCAATTACAAAGATCTCGGAGGTTTTGCTATAAAGAACCTTGCCAATGAAAAACTAAAACCTGAAATTAACAGAGAATTCCAGGCGGGAGTTGATTTGGGATTGTTGGGTAATAAGATCACGATGACTGTTGATTATTTCAATACGGTCAATTCAAATATGATTGTATTTAATAACATCAAACAGACTGCCGGTATTGCCGGAGCTTATATGAATGTCGGTGAAAATACAAACAAGGGGTTGGAAGCCGGTGTGAATGTCGCTTTCAAAACCGGTCAGGTAAAATATAATCTGGGTGCTACTTTTGCTACCGTGGATACGAAGGTGACAAAGATGCCTTCTGCTACACCGTACATTGAAAATAGCTATCAGGGTATATTTACGGCTCGTGCACAGGAAGGTCAGGCTTTGGGCTCTTATTATGGATACCAGACCGACGGAATCTATTCAACTAAAGCAGACTTAATCAGCTCTGTTACTGGTAAGGATATTGTCAATGGAAAGAACGAGAAAAACCAGAATGTGTATGAACCTTTCCAACCGGGTGATGTGAAATTTGTAGATCAGAACAAAGATGGAATTATCAATGAGAATGATAAAGTATTCCTTGGTGATCCTAATTCTGATTTTTATGGAAGTTTCAAAGGTGATATTTCGTATAAAGGATTCACTTTGAGTGCTTTGGTTGATTATCAACTTGGACGTGATATCGTCAATGGTTTACGCTACGAACTTGAAAGTCAGAACGGTTATGCTAACCAGACCATCGCTGTAAACCGTAGATGGAGACAAGCTGGAGATGTTACTGACATGCCAAGACTTTCTTATGGTGACCCTTCAGGAAATAATCGTTTCTCTGATCGCTGGATAGAAGATGGTTCTTTTGTTCGCTTGAGAAATGTTACTTTAAGCTACGAACTGCCGACCAGCTTGACAAAGAAAGCTTATTTGCAAAAAGTGACCTTCTTTGTAACAGGAGAAAACTTGTTGACCTGGACCAAATATACCGGATTAGATCCTGAATTCAATAGCTTGAATGATGGACTTCTCTATGGTGTCGATGGTGGATCAATGCCTGTGACACGCAGCTATTCAGCAGGTATACGAATTGGATTGTAATACATTAATAGTAAAGACACATGAAAGAATTTATAACAAAAATACAGTATGCGATCTTGCTCGCACTAATTGTAGCAATGCCTTCTTGCTCTGATGCACTAGACATAGATCCGGAAGATTCGTTGACGCAATCTGAGATTTACAATGACTACAAGGATATGTTTACAATCAAGTTAGGATTGTATGATATCATGCAGGATTTGGTTGAACAATCGTTTGTTTTAGGCGAATGCCGGGGCGATCTTGTAACGGCCGGTCCCGGAGCCAAAGGACAATATTCAGATGTTGCCGAGTTTTTGGATAATAACGTCTCAAAAGATAATCAATATATCAGTTGGGCAGGTTACTATCATTTGATTAACCAATGTAATGACGCCTTGGTGAAATATCCGATATTGAAACTGAAACAACCAAAGCTGGAAACAGACGAAGATATGTCTGCTATCTACAAACACATCGTTGGAGAAACTTTATGGTTGAGAGCATGGGCCTATTTTAAGTTAGTTCAGAATTGGGGCGATGTACCCTTTTATACCGAACCGATTTATACTGTTGAACAGTCTGAGTTAGCTAAGTATAACACGCCGGTATCTCAGGATTCTATATTGAATCAGTTGGAACGCGACCTATCCTATTCTTTCCGTAATTGTGAGTTTAACTGGGGCTGGGCAAATCTACCCGGTCTATGGAACCACGAAACAGTGAACATGTGCGCAGTGGTTAATCTCTATACCGATGTGCTCATGTACAGACAGAAATATCAGAAAGCATGGGATGTGGCCTCAAAGGTTGTTGTCGGAGGATACATTTCCTCTTTCAATGAAGATTTTCATAACTCGTTCAATATTACGGATAAAAAATATACCTGGGCGGCTGGAGAAGAGAATCCGTGGTTTAGGACCATGTTCAGATATGCGAACCAGAACCAGGGAGGTAATTTTGAAGAAGAAGGTTTAGTTTTGGCATTCAGTATTGAGGGAAGTTCTTTCTCGACAGAAAGACATCCTTTGACCTCTTGGACGAATAACAGATACAGTGATAATGGTCTTTTTGTGGTTAAACCT
>JAQUZH010000122.1 GCA_028691445.1 Bacteroidales bacterium
TTTGAAGGTTAGCGTCTACAAATTTGGACGCTTTTGTTGTTCCTACAAATAAAACAATGAAAATATAGTCTATTTAACTGCCGATTTAACTTTTCCGATTCCCGACGAAACAAAGTTACCGATTACACCCCCCCATGGTTTTTTGCTATAAGAACTTTTTATAACCATACGGACTAGAAAGAAGTTCACTGGCACAACTATCAAATAAACGGGAATAGGAGCGAATGCTTTTGGCACGCCTAATACTAGGAATCTGTTGAAAAGAATAAAATGAAGTGAGCAATTCACAGCATGACAAAATATAAAACCAAGTCCCTTTTTTATTGTAGGATATGCTTCTTACAATGGTGAAAAGTAAAGTACATCGTAAATGGGCATTTCCCAATATGCTGATGATAGGTTGCGCATTTCTGTTGATTTTTTTATTTCAAAATTTTCGAGAAGCGAAAAAGTACTATTTATCTACACCATCTACACCAGAGTTGCCTCTCAGTATGCTGTAGGGTGTGTCATTCTTCTCAAAAAAAACTTCCTCTCCGATTTTTGAATCCGTTTTTTCCAGCAAAAAGGTCGTTTTTCATACATTATTCATTCGTGTCGGTACCCGCCGGAAAAACATACGGAAAACTTTGGAAAGATATACGGAAGAAATGGAAAAGTTTTCTAATAGTTTTTCCAAAAACTATTAGAAAACTTTTTAGGGGCTCCAGGGTATTGAGAGGCGGGCTTGGTGGAGTTGGTGTATTAAAATCAAGGTATTCGACGATTCTGAAAGTAAAAAATAAAAAAAAATTGGCGCCGAAATCAGCGCAAATCAGCTGATCCTTCATCTATGCCATCTGATCAGGATGCGTTCCTATCTAAAGCAAACAGAGAGCAGGAAAGAAATCCCTACTCTCTGTTATAGAATGATTGAAAGTTTCGCACCATCCGTTAGCGGGATCGAAACCTTTCAGCTCTTATTTCGTTGCTTTTTTCGCTTTCGTTGTCTTTGTCTCTTTAGAGCCTTTTGTCCCTTTGCTTCCTTTGGTCGCTTTGGCAGGTTTAGTGCCGGCTTCTTCAATGATCTGTTTGCAATCCTCAAAGGTGAGGAGTGCCGGTTCTTTGGAGCCCTTCGGTATTTTGTAGTTTGTCCCTTTGTAGATGATATACGGACCAAAACGACCGTTGCAGATTTCCAGTTCAGCCTCTTCGGCAAATACCTTGATCTGTTTCTCTTTCTCCTTCTTGCGTTTCAGTTCAATGAGTACGATGGACTCTTCCAGCGTGATCTCCATCGGATCAGTCTCTTTCGGGATGGAGACAAAGACATTATTGTGACGGATATAGGGGCCGAAGCGTCCTACACCTACCGTGACAACTTTCTCTTCATAACTTCCTACTTGACGGGGAAGTTTGAATAGTTCAAGAGCCTCTTCCAGCGTGATGGTCTCGATGGATTGGTCTTTTTTGATAGAGGCAAACTGTGGTTTCTCCTCGTCTGAACCAGCTCCAATCTGTGCTACTGCTCCAAAACGACCGATCTTTACTGAGACAGGGCGTCCGCTTTTTGGATCCGATCCCAGTATCCGTTCGCCAACTTTATGTTCTGTTTTAGCTTCTATTGCATCGGATACCGACTTATGAAACTCTTCATAGAAGGTGCGGATGCACTCTTGCCATTGGATCTCTCCTTCGGCTATGCTGTCAAAGTCTTTTTCTGCTTTCGCGGTGAAGTTAAAGTTCAGGATCTTTGGAAAAGAGTCCAGGAGATAGTCGTTTACCACCATTCCGATATCAGTTGGCACGAGCTTTCCTTTTTCTGAACCTGTCGTCTCCGTCTGATTCGCCTCCTTGATCTTACCCTCTTTCAATGTGATCTGCACGAACGATCGTTTTTCTCCTTCTCGTTCTCCTTTTTCTACATATTCCCGTTGTTGTATTGTAGAGATAGTAGGAGCGTAGGTAGAAGGACGACCAATGCCGAGTTCTTCCATCTTACGCACCAGGCTTGCCTCTGAATAGCGGGCTGGTGCTTGTGAGAATCGTTCGGTGGCAGCAATCTGATCCATCTCTATCACTTCTCCAATATGCATAGGAGGCAGGCTGGAATCACTCTTATCATCTTCTCCATCTTCATCCACCGATTCGATATAGAGTTTCAGGAATCCATCAAACTTGATTACCTCTCCGGTAGCAGTGAAACGTTCATCTCTGTTGGATATGGCGATCGTGGCTGTGGTCTTTTCAAACTGAGCCTCGCTCATTTGAGAAGCAACCGTACGTTTCCAGATGAGTTGGTAGAGATTCTTTTCCTGCGCGTTGCCTTCGATTTGTGGCATGGCCAGGTTGGTCGGACGGATCGCCTCGTGGGCTTCTTGAGCACCTTTGGTTTTAGTCTGGTAGTTGCGTGGTTGAGAGTACTCCTTACCCATGGTTTCTGTAATCACTTCCTGAGCCGCATGAATGGCAAAACCGGAGAGATTGACAGAGTCTGTACGCATATACGTAATCTTCCCCGACTCATACAATCGCTGTGCAATCATCATCGTCTGCGAAACGGAATATCCCAGTTTGCGGGCGGCTTCTTGCTGCAAAGTAGAAGTGGTAAAGGGAGGAGCCGGAGATCTTTTGCCCGGTTTGGTCACAAGATCGTCAATGGTGAATGATGCACTATTGCAGTCATTTAATATGTTCAAAGCCTCTTCTTTGATTTTCGGCCGTTTGTTGAGCTCGGCTTTCAGTTCGACGAGCTCACCTTGAGCTGAACCGGGAAGAAGAAAAGAGGCGGTAATGCGGTACGATGATTCGGTGGTGAAGTTTTTGATTTCACGTTCCCTCTCAACGATAAGACGAACGGCTACAGACTGAACGCGTCCGGCCGACAAGGCGGGCTTGATTTTCTTCCAGAGTACCGGCGAAAGTTCAAAGCCGACAATACGGTCGAGTACTCTTCGTGCTTGTTGCGCGTTGACCAGATTATAATCTATGAAACGGGGATTCTCGATCGCTTCGAGTATCGCTTTCTTCGTAATTTCGTGAAAGACAATGCGCTTTGTGTTGTCTTTATTCAGATTCAGTACTTCATGCAGATGCCAGGCTATTGCCTCTCCTTCGCGGTCCTCATCGGAAGCGAGCCATACCATGCTGGCGGTAGCAGCTTCTTTCTTCAGATCATCAACCAGTTTCTTCTTATCGGCAGGTATTTCGTATATGGGGTTAAACTCATTCTCAATGTCAATGCCCAATCCTTTCTTCTGTAGATCCCGGATATGGCCATAGCTTGAAAGAACCTTATATTCTTTCCCTAAAAACTTTTCGATCGTTTTGGCTTTGGCTGGAGATTCGACAATAACTAAATTTTTTTGCATCTTAGGTTCCTTTATCATTTAGCGGGCAAAAGTAGCAAAAAAAATATTGTCCGATGGCCTATCGGACAATAAATTATTAATTCTTAGACGATAAAGGGGTTTATACCCAACGACTGTAGTTAAAAGCGGTAACTTGCTCCAAGCATGAATCGAATTCCTTGTGTCGGATATCCTTGGAAGATTTCATATTTCCGGTTCAGGATATTATTCACTTCACCCCAGATCGAAAGCTTATCAAGCAGTGCATAGGAAGCATTCAGATTCAGCTCGTTGATATCCTCCATCTCCTCCGCCACAAACTTTGTTGAGCCGCCATTTAAGACCAAGGCCTCTCTGCCGGCGCCCAGATAATAGTCGATCGAAAGATCCAGTTTAGGCACGATTTGTGTGCTTACGGAGAGGGTCAGTTCGGAGGCCGGACTGTTGAAGGGTTTTGACTCCTCAATGATAGCTCCTGAGCGATAGAGCATTGCATCATCGGTCAGTTCTGTTTTTTCATTGTTCTGAATGAAAGTAGCAGATAGATCGATCATCTTTTGATATTGGTAGCGTACGGTTCCTCCCCAGTAGAGATTCTTTAAGTCTGCATAGACGGGATATTGTTCGCTTACTCCTGTATTTAAGCTGAGCGAGTTCTTCAGGTTGAGGGCATAATAATGTTGATTATTGATGCTTTCATATCCGATCAGCGGTTGTATGTAGAATCCGTTGAATGGTGTGATCTTGAATCCCAGTTCGCCATGAAATTGGGTACGCGAGTCTTGTATACGAATATCCGGCGATACATAGAGATTCTCTCTTGAGATAGCTGCAAGCGAATGCTCGTTGACCTGACCTTTCATAAAGGCGTAGAGCTGCACTTGCTTCAGTAACTCAAGTTCGCCTTCAATGTCTGGAGTCACGAGTGCTTTTTCTTCCTTATTGAAAGAATAAAATGTATTGATTCCCGCGCGTAAACGAGCGTTCTCTTTTTTGATCTCAATATACGGATTCATATGAAGGAGCGTATAATCATTGAAATCTTTGGTGCCAAAGAGTGTTGTGTTTCCAACGGAATGGTTGCCGTAAAGGTAATTGGACATCGCTCCGTCGATACCAATGATGGTGTTTTCCTGAAAGAAGGAGAAAATACCGCCTTCTGTACGGAAATGATTCTCTTTCAAACCATCTGCACGATTCACGTCAAACTTGTTCCAAAACGCATTGTATCCGGTGCGAAGGTAATAGTTAAATCCTTCCGGTGCTATGGATGAACGCACTCCGATGTTCATATCAAATCCTTGTTGCAGCTGATTCAGGTGATTCTCGGCATCAATGTTTGCGTCGCGATAATAGTTTTCTCCAAAGTAATTGAATCCCCGATTCATGAAGCCTCCGTCAACTTTCAGCTCCAGTGCTTTAAACTGATGTTTGTAATCCAGAGAGAGTTCTTCTTTGTTCAGCTTCATCTTGGACTCTTTGTCGCTCTTTTCAAGATGGACATTGCCATAGGTGGAGGTGTGATCCAACCCGATATAGAGATTGTCTGTGGAGGTAGAAAGGATCGAATAGCCGGCTTGAACCACTGTGTTGAGATAGTTGCCCGCTCCTAAACGGACAAACCCTTTTTCATTTCCCGCGGTGTTGTCTCTCGGAGCTATGGGACTAAGCACTGGAAACTCGCCTTTGGGTCTGACGGGTATCGAGAAACTGCTGTATTCGATGGCCGATTTGGTTACTTTGGGTTCGGTTACTGTCGGTAAAGAATTGATCTTTCCCGCATCGCGAAAGATGGGATCAAAATCTTTTTCCAACGTCATTTCTCTGCTTAGACGGGTGGAGTCTTTCTTTGACTGGGCGCTTGCCGTCGTGCTGCACAAGGCTGCCAGAAGGAGGATATATATACTTAGAAGTCTCATTATTGTTCTGTATTTGTTTCTGTTTTCTTTCCGTTATTCAACTTTGCCAGACGAGTATTGATCATCTCAGCTATGTCATCCTGACCTTTGTAGCTCTCTTGTAATGAGATCAGGTATTCTTTCGCCTGAAATTTGTCTCCCTTCTTGATATAGATATCAGAGAGAAGAATGAAGCTGCGCGCCATCCAGTATTGATGAGGCGTGCTCTTTTCGATGAAAGCAAAGATGGTTTTTTCTGCTTCAGACGAATTATTCTTGATGAAATAGACGTTAGCCAATAAGAAGTTTGCCTCCGCTCCGTACACGGTGCGGGTCTCTGAAACTATTTTCTTCAGGTCGCTGATCGCCTTCTCTTCCTGACTCAAAGCCAACAATGACTTGGCACGGATGTAATAGGCTTCTTGTTTGATTTCAGGTGAAACTTTGGTATCCTCAATCCAGGAGGTGGCTGCAACGACAGCTTCCTGGTGTCTGTTGAGCAGATGTGTGCATCGCAGGATGCCCAGTTTGGACGCTTCTTTGTGCTCTTTCTTCTCTGCCTTTGCTTGTAAGCGGTTGAAATATCCCAAAGCCTCTTCGTAATTGCCGCCGGTGTACGTAATGTCCGCACATTCGACCAAGGCATCTTCGGTAAATTTATTTTCATTCTCTACCACTTTCTTGTATGCTTGTAAAGCCTCTTGTTTTTTGTTTTGGGAGAGGTAGATATTTCCCAGATAGTAATGAGCAGGCGTGCTGAAAGATCCTTTTGGGAAGTTTTGCAGGTAGTTTTCCAAACTTCGTTGTGCCTTTGTCTTATCGCCACGTAAGAACAACCGTTCGGCAGATAAGTAGGTAAGCGAATCTTGTTCGTTCACGTTAAAGTTTGCGTTTCCATCTACTGTGCGGATGTATGAGGCAAACTCGTCTATCTTATCAAGTTCCATATAGACGCTTTTCAAATCCTCAACAGATACTTTGGCCTCTTCGCTGCCCGGGTATTTACTGATGACCTTCTTGTAGGCGGTGATTGCTTCGTCCAGATTGTTGTTGTTAAAGTATAGCAAGCCAATCTGATTCCCGGCTTTGCGGCTCAGACTACTTTCCGGAAACTTGTTCATCAACTCTTGAAAGACGCGGATCGCTTCGCTGTTTTTCTCTTGCATGACATAAGAGCGCCCTTTTTCAAAGTATGCATCATCCTGGTAATCTGAGTTGGGATAGGTACGAATGAGCTGATCCAGCAGTGTAATCTTCTGGGCATAATCTTTCCGGAGCCCTGCGACGAATGCCCGTTGATATGTGGAATAATCACCCGCTTCTGGATGGTTTTCCAAGGCCCTGCCATAGAAATCTTCAGCCGACTGCCAGTCGCGTTGGTAGAAGTAGCAGTCTCCAATGCGGTTGAGCGCGTCAGAAAAAGTAGGCTTTTCCTTTTCTGAAGCGAAGGCAATGTATCGGTTGAAATACGTCAAAGCATTTGAAATGTTCTGCTGCTTGAAATAGGAGTAGGCAAGGTTGTAGTGAGCGAGTGGGAAATATTCGTTATCGGTCGATCTGTTGGTGGAGAAATAGGACTGATAATCTTTTACCGCGGCGGCAAAGTTTTCAAGTCGGTAATAGGATTCTCCCCGCCAGAAATAGGTCTCTGCCTTTATTTGCGGATTGTAAACCCCATTCTTCAGACTTTCATTAAAGTGTTGAATGGCGGTCTGGAAGTCGGAGTTGGCAAACTTCTGAGCTCCCAACTGAAACAGTATGTTTTGTTTGGCCTGAAGTATTTTGGAACCCGGCTTTGAAATCTTACTGATCGAAAGCAAAGCGGCGTCATAATTCTTGGTGGTGAGATAGGTGTCTACCAGATAGTCGTTCACCTTGTCGGCATACCTTGAGTTTGGAAACAGGTTCAGGAACTTTTCAAATACGACCAGTGATTCGTTGAAAGGAGAGAAGGAAGTCTCGTGTATGATCAGTCCGTAGTTATACATCGCCTGTTCCTTGACCTCTTTGTCGTAATCAAATCGGGAGGCTGCCTGAAAGGAGATGCGCGCTTTGTTTTTGTCTCCCAGTTTCAATGCGGACTGTCCGACGAGCAGAAAGGCGTTTTGTGCCACTGCGTCGTTGTTGTTGACCGCCTTACTCAGGTTGTCAATCGCATTGTTGTAATCCTCCTGATTGTAATAGGCCAGACCGAGGAGATACATGTCGTTGCTCAGTGGATTGCTGTTCAGCGATTTGTATTTGCTGAGATTGGCGATGGCTTCGGAATTCTTCCCCTGGTGAAAAGAAGAAGCTCCGATCACTCTGTACACTTCATCCACAGATTTGTGTTCCGGATAACTCTTCCGGATACTCTTTCCGAGACTTATAGCTTCGCCATACTCTTTCTGAATATATTTTATCTGCATCGTGTAAAATGCGATATCCTGTTCGTATGCCGGCGCGTTTTTGACTTCGCTGAATCCAGCCAGTGCCTCACTGTAGTTTGCTTCGCAATAGTCAATATAGGCATCGTAGTAGATCGCGTCTTTGCGGTATTGCACACTGCTTTTTTTCAGTAGTTTGAACAGGTTGGACGCTATCTGGTACTCTTTCTGCTGTAAGTAGGAATAAGCAGAGCGGTAAAAGAAGCAATCCTGTTCTTCGGATGAAAGCTGATCAATATCCGTTTTACCAAACCATTGAATGGCCTCTGTGTATGCTCCATTCATGTAATAAGAAGAGGCAAGCAGATAGTTCAACCGATTGCCGTGGATGGTGACCGGGTAGTTGTCCATGTAGTCCAGAATTTCTTCTCTGACACCTTCCTTATTCAGCTCTGTGGCAGCATAAAGCATCAAGAATTCGGCTTCAGCGACCAATGA
>JAQUZH010000123.1 GCA_028691445.1 Bacteroidales bacterium
TATTTGCTTTTACCAGTTCGATGTCTGCCTTCAGTTTTTCATTCTCTGTGCTGACCTGTTCAAAAGCCTCCTGACTTACCGCATCTCTCGCCAACAATGTTTTCTGTCGGTAAAGACGGTCTTCGGCAAGTGGAATCTCCGCCTGTAGTTTCTTTAACTGAGCTTGCAGTGGTTTGTCATTGATTTTGGCAAGAAGGTCGCCTTTCTTGACATGTGTGCCTTCTTCAAAATAGATATTTGTCACCTTTCCCGACGACTCAAAAGAGAGATCGACCTCCTCGTCTGGAATGATATTACCGGTGCTGACAATCTTATCAGAGAGCGTCTGATACTTCAACACAATCGCATTAATGTTCAAAATCTTGTCTTTGGAACCTTTGCCTGGAGAAGGGACTTTCGCTGCCGTTTCTTTCCCTGAAGTGTTCGGTTTCAGTTTGGGATACAAGATCATTCCGGCGATCAGTACCAGCATAAGGATGATAGCACCCCACTTAATTTGTTTGTTCATATAAGGTATTTCTTTTTCTTTTCTTAGAAGAAGCCCAAAGGTATGAAAATAATGCACTTCTAATATAAGGTTGCTTGAAATATTAAGATACCTTTGCTATTTGAATCATTTTCATAACTGATTATTCTATTTCAACACATGAAGAAAAACGGTATGGTTGCCAACCAAGATCTCCTGAAAGTAAAGGTACAAAAGTGGATTGTATCTCTTTCGCTTCTCATTTTAATCGGCAAGTTTATTGCTTTTTATCTCACGAACTCGGTTGGTATTCTTACCGATGCGATGGAGAGTATTGTCAATGTCTCCGCCGGATTGATCAGCCTGTTCAGTCTGCAATGGGCCTCCAAACCGAAAGACAAAGAACATCCCTTCGGACATGGAAAGATCGAACTCATCTCTGCTTCCATCGAAGGGCTGCTGATTGCCATGGCCGGCGGACTGATCATCTATGAAGGAATAAACCGCCTTTTCACTCCCGCTGTGATCCAGAAACTCGATATCGGTATTATTGTTGTAGCAATCGGTGGAGCGATGAACTATGCCATGGGATGGTACAGCATTCATGTAGGAAAGAAACATCATTCCATTGCATTGGTGTCTGGAGGTAAACACTTACAGTCAGACACCTATTCGACAATAGGTCTGGTACTTGGATTGGTTTGTCTCTACTTTACGGGACTTAGTTGGATTGATAGTGCTCTGGCACTCATCTTTGGATCGGTGATTGTTATAACAGGTATCAATATCTTACGAAAGACGATTGCTAATCTGCTGGATAAGGCCGATGAAGAGATACTCAAGAGTATGGTTCATATCATTATAAAAAACAGGCAGCCGGAATGGATTGACATCCATAATGCGAAAGTTATAAAATACGGAAGCTATCTGTATGTTGATTGCGACCTTACTTTGCCTTGGTTTTATACGATCAGGAAGAGTCACGACGCCTGCGAGGAACTGAAGAAATCTCTGGTACTGGAGTATTCTGATCGGGTGCAAGTGTCCATCCACTCCGATCCCTGCAATGAAAACCATTGTGAGCACTGCCTCTTGAACGCATGCGAATACCGGAAAATCCCATTTGTCTCACAAGAAGAGATCACACTTGAAGGGATCACAGAAAGTGATGAAGACCGAAACGAATAAGGCGAAAGCAAACCAAGAAGGAATAAGAGTCCCCACACAAGAATGCCTTCTGACATACTTGTGTGGGGTTTTGTTTATGATCTTCTTAATACACGTTATTCTACCATCTTCAGTTCAAACACAGCACTTTCAGCCTGAGCAGACAACGGATTATCAATACCATTGTTCATCAGCTCTTCGCCTGTAAAGATCTTTTGATCTGCGGTAAAGCGGGACGAAGTTCCTTTCGCAAGATTGATCTCTTTCACACTGTATTTCTTTGAAGCATCCAGTCCGTTCAACTTCACGGAAGGCACCTTACCATCTTCCGTTTGATAGAAGTAGACAACCGCCTTATTCTTATCCGGAGCTACATAACTGAGAGCTGCCATTGGAAATTCATACGGAGAGACAAGCCGGTATAAGTCACCTCTCATCACAAGATCGCGAATGCTTTCTTTGTAAAGGCGTACTCCTTCTGCCAATTGCGCCCGTTCCTCAGCCGTTGTTTTATCTAAAGCCATATCAATACCGAGAGCTCCACTTAAAGCGACATCAATAGCCAATTTAAGCGAACGGTTTCCCATGCGGGTGATATGTGCGGCTATCGTGTTTGCCGGGAAGAAATGGCCAAATCCCCATTGAATCTTTATTCTTCTCAACGGATCGGTATTATCGCTCGGCCAGAAAGAATGGAAATAGTGCAACGAACCATAGTCAACACGTCCGGAACCACCGGAGCAAAGCATCGCCATTACATTCGGGAAGCCATTGGCAAACTTATCCATCAATCGGTAAAGTGAATTATTATAATCAATCAACAAGTGACTCTGCTCCTGCGGAGAAAGATAAGAAGAACCGGGCTGGGTCACATATCTATTACAGTCCCATTTAACATACGAAATGCCCGGATTGGGACGAAGCGTGTTATCAATGATCTCCCACTCAAACTTCTGCACTTCCGGTCTGGTCAAATCCAGGGTCTCCTGGTTTCTTCCCAATATCGGTTCGCGCTTTTGTTGTGTGATAATCCATTCCGGATGTTTGTTATAGAGTTCGCTTTTCGGATTGACCATCTCGGGTTCCAACCAGATACCGAAACCAATCTTTCTTTTCTTTGCCTCTTTGGCCAGATAAGAGAGACCGCTTGGCAGTTTCTTTGTGGAGACTTGCCAGTCGCCTAAACCTTGTCTGTCGTGATCACGTGAATATTCACCGTTGCCAAACCAACCATCATCCAACAGGAATAACTCTGCTCCCACCTGCTTTGCACCATCAAAGAGTCCGGTAATCCGTTTTTCATCGAAGGTAAAATAGGTAGCCTCCCAGTTATTCAGGAGCACCGGTCTGTTCTTTTGGGGATCGCGAACCGAATACTTCATTGCCCAATGGTGGAACTGACGGCTTGTTTCTCCTTTTCCTTTCTTACTGTATGTCCACAAGATAGCCGGGGTGGTAAATGTTTCACCACGATCCAGATAATACTGCGCACCAATCGGATTGATACCGGTCAAGACGCGAAGATTCTTTTCCCAGTCTACTTCAAAAGCCAACTGAAAACTTCCCGGCCATTTCAAAGAAGCAGCAAAAACTTCTCCTTCATTTTCACGGGCAGGTTGACCTACTGACAAGATAAAAGAAGGAATACGCATTTGAGTCGCTCTGATTCCCAACTTGGAATCCAGTACTTTTATTCCTTCGCTCAATCGTTCTTCCGAAAGGTTCGCTTCACGCGAATAATCGCCGATAAACTGGGTAACCCAATACTGAGAAGATTGAAAACGGGGCGAAGCTGAAGCATAACGATAGAGAACTACCTTGCCCTCGCCTTCCTCATGACGGATCGTATTCCAGATCTCCATCATACTCGTAGACTTATACGATTTGATAAAGATATCCACAAAGAATGGATAAGCAGGATCTTTCAAAGAAATGGTCGTCAATTGGATATCATCAGAAACAGCCTCTTGCTTGTGACTGACATAACGAAGTTCGGTCGATGTATTTCCATCCGTGTGAGTTGCCTGAACGGCAGGTTCGGTGATCACTCCATTTCCATAAGGAGGTAAAAACTCGGACTCACGCGAAGGCATTCCGGTAGGAGCTGCTATCTCTTTATCCTTTGCGCCAAACCCTAATTGATACAGGCGATCATCATTACCGACCATCAACGTCAACTTTAAGTCTCCCGACTCTACCTTAATTATTTGCTTTGCAACCGATTGGTTTTGTGCTTGACCTTGCGTATGAATCGACAAGAATAAGCAGAGAAGAATGAATAGATAATTTTGTTTTTTCATAAGTAATGCAATATTTGCTACAATATTAGCATTTATAATTTAGTGAATAAATGAATCCGGAGAACTTTTTGGCGCCCCTCTCTTTCTTTTAACAAATACCGGAAGAATACAGTATAATAGGTTGCTGGATTTGTATTTTTTTTTAAAACCACACTGCTCATGGAAACAATACAACTTGAAGAACTACGCGATCGTTGTCGGACAAATAGCCTGAGCATGTGTTAAACTATTCTGTCTGAACCAATCATTTGTTGTTTCTTAGTACTTTTGCAAACTATGAAATTGCATCTAAAAAGGCAAGTACTCTTTGCATGGTTATTGCTCTTTGCAATAGCACCGATCGGTATTGTAAAGAGTTTTCACTTTCATGAGCATAAAGAAACGACAACAGATCATGATTGTCGCGATACTTCCTGCTCCTGTTTTATCTGTCATTTTCAGTTGCTCCCTTTTGTCGAAACGTCCACGTTACATCTCTCCCTTGACAATAGCTTTACCTCTTTACTAACAAATATCACGCTCTGCAAGGCATTTAAAGAAGTGCCTTGCTCCTATTCTTTACGAGCTCCCCCTTCCTTATTTTAAAATAGTAAACTGACATGTCCCTTTTCAGTGACATGTGTATTTATACCGTACATTTTAAAATAAGAAATAATCATGAGCAAATACATGTTTTTTATTTCCTGTTTTTTCTGTGCCTTGCAGCTATGTAAAGGTGCGGAATTACCAGGAAAGCCCAGAGATAATATCATCTGTGGACACATAACGGATGCCGAAACAAAAAGTGATCTTCCTTACGTCAACGTAGTCATAAAAGGGACCACTTTGGGAACCACGTCCGATGGTTCCGGACATTTTTATCTGAAAAACGTTCCTGAGGGTAATTGGAATGTTGAATTCAGTTCAATAGGATATCGGACGCGGACACAAAACAAAACGGTGTCCAACAAGAGCAGAGTAGAAATGGATGTCGCCCTGCAACCCGACCTGATTCAGCTCGATGAGATCGTGGTGAGCAGTAACAGAGAGGAAACAAACAAACGACTGGCGCCCTCTTTAATAAACATACTGGACACCAAACTGTTTGAGGAGACAAGTTCATCCTGCCTGGCACAAGGTCTGAGTTTTCAATCGGGACTACGGGTCGAGGATAATTGTCACACCTGTGGCTCCGAACAAGTGAGAATAAATGGTTTGGAAGGTTCTTACTCTCAGATATTAATTGACTCACGACCTATCATCAGCTCACTTGCCAGTGTATATGGACTGGAACAGATCCCTCAAAATATGATCGAACGAGTGGAAGTAGCTAAAGGTGGTGGTTCAGCGCTCTATGGTTCATCAGCCATCGCCGGAACGGTCAATGTAATCACAAAAAGACCAACACGTAACTCAGCTGAAGTTTCGCACGATATTACTTTGATAGGAAGCAGCCAAGCCACAGACAATAACACCGGTTTGAATATCTCTCTGGTAACGGAAGATCAAAAAGCAGGGTTGCTCCTTTTCGGACAAAACCGATATCGCGAGGGATATGACAGAGATGGTGACGGGTTTACCGAACTGCCTGAAATGAATAGTAAAACAATGGGGCTTCATTCATTCATAAAGACGAGTAACTATTCGAGGTTATCTCTGGAGTATCATACGACAGCAGACTACAGGCGGGGCGGTGATCAACTGAACTTGCCGCCGCACGAAGCAGAAGTTGCAGAAGAAGCCGAACATTCAATCAACGGCGGAGGCATAAGCGTAGAGATATTTACACCCGATGAAAAACAAAAAGTAAATCTCTATTCGTCTGCACAAAGCATCCGGCGCAAGAGTTACTCCGGTGCAGGTCAAGATACAAGAGGATATGGCAACACAAACGATCTTACCTATGTGGCAGGAGCCCAATATTCCTATAACTGGGATAAGTTTTTGTTTATGCCCGCACAGTTTACAGGAGGAACAGAATATCTGTATGACAAGCTACACGATAAAATAATAGGCTATAACCGCGATATCTATCAGACTGTACACACAGAGAGTGCTTTTATTCAGAATGAGTGGAAAGAAGAGATGTGGGGATTGTTATTGGGTGGTCGATTGGATAAACATAACCTGATTGACCATGCGATCTTCAGTCCGCGTATCACCCTGAGATATAATCCCGATAAGGATATAAACTGTCGTTTGAGCTATTCAACAGGTTTTCGCGCTCCTCAGATCTATGACGAAGATCTGCATGTCACTGCGGTCGGTGGTGAAGTTGCCCTGATTCATTCTGTTCAGAATCTAAAGCCAGAGTCTTCTAAGAGCTTAAGCGCGTCAATAGATCTCTATCACACATTTGGATCATATCCTTCAAACCTATGTATCGAAGGGTTCTATACAACTCTGGACGATGTCTTTGTCTTGAGCGATATCGGCACAGACAGTGATGGAACTATCTTAAAAGAGCGTGCAAATGGAAGTGGCGCCAAAGTGATGGGTATCACAATGGACGGTGAGATCTCCTTCACTTCATTGTTGCAAATAAAAGCCGGAGCAACGATCCAGAGGAGCAGATATGATGAGATGGAAAACTGGAGTTCATCCGAAGATCTTAGCACAAGAAAGATGCTTCGAACGCCTGATTTCTACGGATATTTAACAACAACTCTAAATCCGGCAAAAAGAGTTGCCCTTTCACTCTCAGGCACCTATACAGGAAGTATGCTAGTACCTCACGCTGCCGGATACATCCCGAAAGATATAAATGTGACAACTCCAGACTTTTTTGATCTGAATGCCAGACTAAGTTATACGTTCCCGCTCTTTGAGCAAATCTCACTTCAACTGAATGCAGGTGTAAAAAATATCTTTGATGCCTATCAATCGGACGAGGACAAAGGGAAAGAGCGTGATTCCGACTTTACGTATGGTCCGACACTACCCAGGAGTTTCTTTATCGGTGGAAAGATTGTTTTTTAAGGCCCGCTGAATGCAAAAACGGTTTACACCTTGTACTAGATTAGTAGGTGTAAACCGTTTCTCTATTCAGTCAGTCTTTTATGGATACACAATCTTGAAATGCATCTTTTCCAAGTCTTGCAGACTTAAATCATAACGTTTCAAGATCTTATAATGGTCTCTAACCTCCTCCCAACTATTATTTTTAAGAGTATCCGTATGAAAGATAAACACAGATAATGTGTCATGAGGTAGCTCTCGAAATAATTTGCTCCATTTTAAGTGACCCATATAACCTGGCTTGTTAACTTCACTTATGTCATAAGTAATCTCGTCATTGGTCTCCGGTAATGAATCAGGATAAAATGTGCCAAACTTCCCACCGGTAGCAAAGTAATAGCCAATGGAATATTCCGCTTGATTTTCCAAATCAATGACATAATAGCGATCCATAGCCAACTCTTCACAGCCAGAGCTATTTACCAACAGAAAAATAATCATCAATAAAATCATCGGTTTACATTTTGTTTTCATAATCTTACCTCTCCTTTCTTGGATAATACGTTTCATAGATAGGGTTCACTGAATTATTTGATATTAGCGAATTTAGACTAAGCAGTTCGTTTCAAAAACAGGAAATAAAATAACATATCCGTATCCGTCAATCGTACAGACAAAAAATAGCTTCTTTTCATCAGGGCACAAAGAAGTTCTTTAAGGAACTTCATTACATTTTTCACCAAGAAGCAGAGAGCCGTCCACGCATCAGCCGTATCGGGAAGTTTGGCGCGGATATCATTCGCCCGATAGACTCTCTTTGCTGTTCCAAAGGTTGATTCCACCTCGTTTCTTTGACCCATATCTTTGATTGACTGTTGTTTGTATTCTTCTGTTTGCATCTCTTTGGATGGTCTGCCCAAAGGTTTACCCGCTGCCTGGATATGATATTTCTTCAATATCTCCCGATTGTGTCTATTCATATAAATCTTGTCTGCATAACATTTTACCGGATAACAGCCAAAACGCTCAAAGTAGCATTGAATATGCGGTTGAAACACACTGATACCACTCAATGCGCACAAACGATCTATCAAACGTTCACTTACATCACGGGCATCATTCAATACTTCAATATCAGTCGGATATTTGACCTCCGCGTCACAGCATGTGGCATCTATTTTGATACTGCC
>JAQUZH010000124.1 GCA_028691445.1 Bacteroidales bacterium
GGCTTAAGTTTCGCGGACATCTGGACAACATTTCAGAAAACCTGCTCATGGGAGCTGTTAATGCCTTTAATGGAAAGACCAATCAGGTGTTAAACCCTCTGAACGGAACCTACATGCCTGTTTCCTCCTTAGGCAGATACTACAAGAAAGAAGGAATCTCTTCGATCGTGGTAGCTGAAGAAAACTATGGAGAAGGCTCCTCGCGCGAACATGCTGCCATGGAACCTCGTTTTCTGAATGTGAAAGTGATTCTTGCCAAGTCATTTGCCCGTATCCACGAAACCAATCTGAAGAAGCAGGGCATGCTGGCACTTACGTTCGCTCATCCGTCAGACTATGAACGTATCCGTGAAGATGACACCCTGTCGATCATTCAGCTGAGTAACTTCAAACCGGGCGCAAACGTAACGGTTCGGATTCATCACACGGATGGAACAGAAGAGTCTATTGAAGCATCGCATACCTATAACCAGATGCAGATCGACTGGTTTAAAGCCGGATCAGCACTCAATATAAACAGCTGTAAATAAATGAACGGATGGCAAAAGTAACAGTAAAAGAAGGCAAATTGGTAGTGCCTGAACACGTGACGATTCCTTTCATCGAAGGAGATGGAGTCGGTAAAGAAATAACCTCTGTGAGTCAGGAGATTGTAAATCAAGCGGTCGCTTCAGCTTATGATGGTAAACGAAGCATCGAATGGAAAGAGGTGTTGGCAGGTGAGAAAGCATTTAATCAGGTAGGCTCCTGGCTACCCGATGAAACAATGGAGATCTTTCGGGAGTATCTGATCGGCATCAAAGGTCCGCTAACCACACCGGTGGGGGGTGGCATGCGTTCGTTGAATGTAGCCTTGAGACAAGAGCTCGATCTCTACGTCTGTTTGCGACCCGTGCGTTGGTTTCGAGGCGTGATAACCCCGATCAAAGAGCCTCAGAAAGTGGATATGGTGATCTTTCGCGAGAATACGGAAGACATCTATGCCGGTATCGAATGGAAATACGACACGCCGGAAGCCAAAAAACTGCTGAAGTTCCTGCGTGAAGAGATGGGAGTGCAGAAAATCCGTTTCCCTGAAACCTCCTCGTTTGGCATCAAACCGGTTTCCGTGGAGGGTACTGAACGATTGGTAAGAGCTGCGATTGAGTACGCCTTGCTGCACAAACTACCTTCTGTGACATTGGTGCACAAAGGCAATATCATGAAGTACACCGAGGGTGGATTCAAGCTCTGGGGCTACGAACTGGCTGAACGTGAGTATGCCGGAAAGGTATTTACCATGCTGCACTACGAACAACTGAAGAAAAAGGAAGGAAAGATTGCAGCTGAGAAAGCGCTGAAAGAGGCCATCGACCACAAACTACTCATCATTAAGGATGTGATTGCGGATGCTTTTCTGCAAAACACGTTGTTAAAACCGGAGGAGTATTCGGTGGTAGCGACACTCAACCTGAACGGAGATTACATCTCGGATCAGTTGGCTGCCATGGTGGGAGGTATCGGGATTGCACCGGGGGCAAACATAAACTACATGACCGGTCATGCCATATTTGAGGCCACGCACGGCACGGCTCCCGATATCGCGGGTCAGAATTGCGTCAACCCCTGTTCGTTGATTCTCTCAGCGGTCATGATGCTGGAATATCTTGGATGGAAGGAGGCTGCCGACCTTATCATCGCTAACATAGAAAACTGCTTCTGCGAAGGAGAGGCTACAGCAGACCTGGCACGATTTATGCCGGAAGGAAAGCCACTTTCCACCTGTCAGTTTGGAGTAAACATCTGCAATAGAATGAAATAATGAAAACGAATAAGAATTACAAAAACAACAATGAGTGTATGAAAAAGGAATATGTAATATATAAGCTGTCTGAATCACTAAAACACTCAGCAAAAATTGAGAACGGGTTGTTTCAGAAGTATGGTGTTAAACGGGGTCTGCGCAATGAAGATGGCTCGGGGGTATTGGTCGGACTGACACGGATAGGTAATGTAGTCGGCTACGAACGGGCAGCAGACGGGGCACTGAATCCCATTCCCGGCAAACTCTTCTATCGTGGCTACGACGTGGAGGATCTGGTACATGCCTTGCAAGAAGAAAAAAGATTTGGCTTTGAAGAGGTTGCTTACCTCCTGCTCTCAGGCAATCTTCCCGACAAGGAAGAACTGGCTGCTTTTCGCGATCTCCTGAATGAGAATATGCCTCTGACCCATGAGACGACCATGAATATCCTCGAGCTAAGAGGCAATAACATCATGAATATTCTGGCTCGAAGTGTGCTGGAGATGTACACCTTTGATGCCAATCCGGATGACACCTCACGCGACAATCTGATGCGTCAGTCGATCGATCTGATCTCTAAGTTTCCCACTATCATCGCGTACGCCTATAATGTATTGAGACACAATAACAAAGGACGTTCGCTTCACATTCGGCACCCGAATGAAAGCCTCTCACTGGCCGAAAACTTCCTCTCCATGCTCAGACATGACTACACCGAACTGGAAGCCCGAATCCTGGATCTTTTGCTAATTTTGCAGGCGGAACACGGAGGTGGTAATAACTCAACTTTTACAGTCAGGGTAACTTCATCCACCGGAACAGACACCTATTCTTCTATCGCCGCCGGAATAGGTTCGCTGAAAGGTCCGTTACATGGAGGCGCCAACATCCAGGTAGCGGATATGTTTCATCATCTGAAGGAGAATATTCATGATTGGAAGAATGTGAACGAAGTAGATACTTATCTGACACGCATCCTCAATAAAGAAGCGTATAACAAGTCCGGATTGATTTATGGTATCGGCCACGCAGTGTACACGATATCTGATCCACGTGCGATATTACTGAAAGAGATGGCACGCGATCTGGCCAAAGAAAAAGGACGCGAAGAAGAGTTTGAATTTCTGGAACTGCTCGAAGAAAGAGGTATCGCCATGTTCGTGAAAGTAAAAAACAATGGCAAACAAGTGTCCAGCAATGTGGACTTCTACTCCGGATTTGTGTATGAGATGATCGGGTTACCCAAAGAGATCTTCACGCCTATCTTTGCGATGGCTCGCATCGTCGGATGGGTCGCTCATCGCAACGAAGAGTTGAACTTTGCAGGCAAACGGATCATTCGTCCGGCTTATAAAGATGTGATTGAGAAGAACCTGAAATACGTTCCACTATCCAACAGATAAGCCGACTACCTCTCTGTTGCCGGTTCACCCCTACTCTTTTATCAGAATGAGAGCAATCGTGCTTTTATTCTGATAGAAGTTGGATGGTGTGACAAGCGACCAAGGCTGCCGTCTCTGTACGCAGGCGACTCCGCCCCAACGATATTGGGACAAAGCCGTTTTGGATCGCTTTTTCAACCTCTTTCTCACTGAAATCGCCCTCCGGACCAATCAGGATCATGGCGTTACTGCCTTTTTGATAGGCATCTTTCAGTTCAGTCTTATCCTCCTTGTAACAATGGGCGATAAACTTCTGTCCGTCAAAAGGTGCGTTGACAACCTTATCAAAAGGAGTCAGCGGTAAAATTTCAGGAAGCACTGGTTTCATGGACTGCTTCATGGCAGACACAGCAATCTTCTCCAAACGCTCTTCCTTCAACGCTTTGCGTTCGGAGTGATCGCACAGTATCGGAATAATCGAGTCAATACCTATCTCCGTCGCTTTTTCCGTAAACCACTCCATGCGGTCCATATTCTTCGTTGGAGCCACGGCGATCTCAATTTTTGCTTTCCAGAGAGGCTCAGGAGTGATCGTTTCGACGATTTCTATCCTGCAATGTTTAGCATGAGCCGTACGGATGAGTGCTTTGTAAAATGAGCCCTTGCCATCTGTAAGCAAGATCTCATCTCCTTCAGTCATTCGTAAGACCCGTACGCAATGCAGAGCTTCCTCATCGGGAAGTTGCATCTCTGCGACAATATCCGGGGTATAAAAGATATGCATAGTATTTTTAAATTATCATTCCTATCATTGTTGCTGACATACACGACACCAAAGCTCCGGCAATCACAGAATGAATACCGTATTTGGTGAGAAATCCACGGTGCATCGGTGCCAGCGTCCCGATGCCGCCAATCATAATGGCTATCGTACCGATGTTGGCAAAACCACAAAGCACATAGGTAGACATGATGATCGATTTATCTTCCACAAAGGCAGAAACGCTCTTGAGTTGACTCAATGTTTGATATCCCACAAACTCGTTCATCACAATCTTTTCGCCAAGCAGCTGTCCGACGAGAAACATATCTTCCCTGCAAACACCCATCAGCCAGGCGATCGGAGAGAATATCACTCCCAGCAGAAACTGAAAATTAAACTCCGTGATACGTCCGTCAAACAGGTCAGCGACCTTTTCATTCAAGCCAAACGTTTCGCCAATGAAATTGGAAAGCAGATAATTGGCAAATGCGATAAAAGAGATAAAGACCAACATGATCGCTCCGATCGATGCGGAGAGACGAAGTCCGTCGGTAGCACCATTGGCTAAAGCGTCCAACATATTATTACCCATGTCATAGCGTGAGAGCACCGCGACATCGCTCACCCGTTCTGTTTGCGGAATCATGATCTTACTCATCACAACGGCACCCGGAGCAGCCATGGTAGAAGCCGCTATCAGATGTTTGGCAAACAGGATTTGAGCCGCGGGATCATTGCCTCCGAGCATGCCCACATACGCCGCCATCACCCCTCCAGCTATAGTTGCCATGCCAGCGGTCATCAACAGAAAAAGTTCGGAGGGATTCATCTGTGGCAGAAACCCTTTAATCAACATCGGCGCTTCAGCTACCCCGACAAAAATATTACTCGAAGCAACAAGTCCCTCAGCGCCTGAAATCTTTAACGTCTTACGAAGCACCCAGGAAATTCCTTTGATGACCCACTGAATGATATTCAGGTAATAAAGCAAAGAGGTCAGTGCCGAGAAGAAGATGATCGTAGGAAAGACCTGAAAAACAAACACATATCCAAGAGTCTGACCGTCGGCCAGCGTGCCGAAAAGGAAAGTAGCGCCGGCTTTAGAGAAAGAGAGCACTTTGACAAAGACCTTAGCGATAACCCCAATGGCTTGCTGGAACAGGGGCAGATAGAGCATGCCCAACACTAAGAGGAACTGCAATCCCAGCCCCACTCCCACCAGTTTCCAGTCTATCGCCTTGCGATTTTTGCTAAAAAGGAAAGCGATCAGAATTAATACAACGATCCCGATCAAACCTCTTACTATACTCATTGTCTGCTCATTTTCTTGTTTGATAATACAGAAAACCCTGCTCAAAAGTTCGTATCATACATTTTTGAACTCACAAATATACAAAGAGTTTGGCCTCCTGCAACCTGTTAGCAGATAGAATCTGGCGATACAACACGATTCAGAATGCAAAGAGTAGAAAATAAGCCGACAGAGTGGCTTACGCTCCTTCACAGGAAGCGGTTTACACTGTATGAGGACTCTATTTCCTTCGTATAAAGAGAACAAAGAGTCTATTAGAATCAGTAATAGTCAGACATCCAAATGTTTTGACTTTTACTTCAGATAGAGACCATTCATGTATCCTGTTCAAATCAGTTTCTCTTCAGAATGTTCCCGGCACTCTTACGAATCACACCTGTCTTATCGACACGCAATCGATCGGCAGGAAAAAATCAAAAGAGAAAATCATATCGATTATTACCCAAAAAGCATATCTTTGGTGAGCCAAAATAAAATCTGATATATGAAAACGTTTTTGAAAGTGATTTGTATATGCATAGTTTTCGCAATAATTCATCCGATATGGACGATTTTAATTATTTTCGGTATTGTCTCACTATTCCAATGCGTTCTTCCACAACCGGACCCTTTGGATAGAATTGGGCCTAAAATGTCATATACAACGAACATATGTCATGTTAGAGATACGCTTTCCAATCAATTTCATGTCATATATTGCAGTTCCAATCCTGTAACGAAGCTGCGTGCAGAAGAAATTGGAAACAGAGAGCATGTTCAGGCAGCAGAAGACTCATTACAGGAAGAAGCGTCCAGAGTATTCCCAGACTTTACAAACGTGGATATTTATGATTTCACAAAGCTAGCTATGAAATACTCGAATGAGCTAGATCAATACATACAAACGGTTTATGCAGACGGCTACACATTCTTTGAGATGTACAAGAACCCCAGTGGCGATAGTACAATGAGTAGCATAGAAGATACGATAGTTGATTATTTTTCCACCAGAGGAATGCCGTATATAGAAAAGGAAGAGATAGATGATTACTTTATGCATGGCAAACCAAAGAGATACAGGTATTATGAATCGATCCAGAAATATTATGAAAGAGACGAGCATATAACTCACTGTTATAAGCATTTTACGAGGGAATAAGTAAAAAAAATTCCGGGTTCCTGTAGAGGGAAAGAATGTTATCCTTACGGTCAATTGAGGAGCAATAAAGGGGGCAAGATCAATAGAAAAATGACCTTATTTGAAGACAAAAAAAATGGTTGTCTCACGACAACCAATCTTTTATTAACCTTAAATCTAATACCATGAAAAACACAGTACAAATATAGTCATTATTTATGTCATACAACATGTTAGGCTTTTTATTTTTATAGCCTTAACCTTATTTAACCAAAGTAGCCCTGTTTTCGTCAAGCAGGGCTACTTTTTGGTACGAAATACGCTATTTTTTAAGATAGTTCTGCATAGAAAGCAATTTATCTGAGAAACTTAAAACTATGGATTTCATTGTGGTCATTGAGCTGAAGAGTATATACTCCCTCTGAAAGATTAGACACATCAATCGAACTGAAAGTTCCTTTTTTTTGTTTCACTACACTCCCCTTTACATCATAAATAGAGGCAGAAATATCTTCAGAATCCAATCCGTTTATGAAAAGGGTGTCGCGTGAGGGACCATAGAATATGGAATAAGAGCTATCCTCCACATCGGCTACATCCGTGAGTGGATTTTGACGAAACGTACGAATCGCTAGTCCTGCATCAATATACTGACCTCCGGATACTTGCTTGCAATGAATTGCAATCACGTTGTTAGCATTCGGAATCAAAGCAGCTTTGGCGCCTGCACTCAACGAAACCGTCGTGTAGTTGGTTGTAAATCCGGTTATACTAGCAGCAAGTACACCGTTGATATAGACTTCACAATCCTCATCATGATGGATAGACAAAAGCATACTATCAATAAAAGAGGTAGGTACTGCTTCTAAAAAGAACTGCTTGCGAATCCAGATATTATTCGTGTCCCATACAGTACGCACTTTTGTTCCTGGAGTTTCCGCAGTACCAAATCCTGATAGTCCGCTCTTCCAGACTGAGTCATCGAAAGAGGCCGTATTCCATCCTGTCGCAGGAGTGTTAGTAGTGTATTTCCATGTTGTAGCACTTTCAAAAGCAGTAGGAAGGATACTCATACGATACAGATTCTTAGTGATAATCTTCTTGTTTGATTCAAAAATCTTGGAAGCCTTTGCTTTGACTATTTTACGGTCATAAGTAATAAGGCCATTCACCTCAATCTCCACATCTGTAATCTGCGTATATACAGCTGCACTCATTCCGTTGTTGGTCTTGAATTGCGTAACATCATTGGCATATTTATCGTAAAGACTAGCCAATCCCAAGGCTGAAGTTACTCTGGTATATCCCCAGTACTGTGTAGGATCCCAATCATTTTTGGCAATCGAATAAGCGATTCCGCCATATTCTCCACAAGCCAAAGCCTGAGTAGTGCTTGAAGGCGCTGCAGGCTCCGGGTAATTGTGAATATCTCTTACCTCTCCGCTCTCAGATAAATTCCATCCACTCGCAGCATTGACAATTCTGGAAGGATCCAAACTCTTCACCTCAGTGACATATTTTTCGGTATCATGCTGTGCTTGTCCCTCATTAAATAAGACCCACATGATGATTGACGGACTGTTCCAATGCGTTTCGATAATTTTGAGAAGCTCAGTATTGAACGCTTCTTTATCTACTGCAGGTGGGGTGGGATTACCTGTGTATGAATTAGGAGAAGGCATATCTTGC
>JAQUZH010000125.1 GCA_028691445.1 Bacteroidales bacterium
TGAATCCGGTCAGTGAGAAGTTGCCCGTGCTGTTGCAGATCATCTCAACCTTTCCTTTCTGTCAGCAGCCAGTTCCTTGTTATTGACATAATAACGGGGACGTTGTGTGGAATCTTCCGCTGAGAGTACGAGTTGGGCGGTATATTTACCACCCCGTATCACGTTGCGTGAGTTGGGTATCACATAGGCTTTGATCTGATTGACCCGGAAGTCGCTCACGTCGATGTTGGTGACAAGCGTATGGATAATCTCCGACTCTGCGTAGCGGATGTCATTCTGAAGTTTGGTCAGGATGGTTACCGCGGCCGCTACTGGCATATTTTCAAACATAGACTCTTGCCAGTTGATATTTGCCGCCTTTGCTTTTTTACTTCTTTCCGTGCTAAGGTTGGACGCGATGATAGACCGTTTTAGACTGTCTTGCACCATCTCAAGGATGGAAGTACGGTAACTGTTGATCGCCTTGTAGAGCTTTTCTCCTTCGTTGTTGGAAACTTCCTTCAACATCACCTGTCCGGCTGCGTCCACATTGTCCAATGCCTCGATATTATCTACATCTCCGTCCTTGCCATCTGCTTTCTTCACGATACGCACTTTCAAGTCTTGCGCATAGTTGAAAAGAGAGTCGGAGAGTTTGCGCACCAACATGCCCTTATCATACCACTCTTTTACCTTTTCGGGATTCTTTTGATAATATGATTCGAGGTTGTCATACAGCGAGTTGTTTTGTATTGTGGCATTTTCGGTCGTCTTGGAGATGCTTTTTTCTACCAGAGAAAACCCGTTCAAAACGTCTGAAGAGACGTTAAGAGCAAGCAAGGCGGTGAGGATGATATACATCAGGTTGATCATCTTCTGCCTCGGGGTCTCCGGTGCGTTAGTTGCTGCCATATCTGTTTGTTAGATTCTTAATTTAAAAACGATTCCCGTTATTTCCGTATATGTTTGCGGACATCGCATTGAGTATTCGGCCATAGACCGTATTTAATGCAGAAAGCTGTTGCGACATCTTCTCTGTCTCTTCACGGAACTTGCCCGTGTCGCCTGCAGAAGATTCGTACATCTCTTTGATTCGGGTGAGACTGTTGTTTACTTTGTCAATCGCATCGATCTGCGAACTAAGACTCTTCAGCTGTATCTCATAGATCGTGTTCAATCCGGAGAGGTTGCGGTTGATGGATTCCATCTGATTGATGTAATCGATGGAGTTGTTTACAATACCTTCAGAATTATCAGAGATACCGCGATAGGAGTTAAGCAGCGTTTCCGATACATTGGCCAGCGAACTGGCTGTTTGTCCGAAAGAGGTGACATGCTCTGCCATCTTTGAGATCTGTTGAGAAGCCTGAGAGAGCTTTTGAATGCTGTCTGATAAACTTTCCACATCTTCCTCACTGACGTTCAGTCCGGCAGGGATAAACGGTTGCGGACCGCCAGCGCAGAATACGCCTCCTCCGGTCGATGCCATGCCGCCCTCTGAGGCAACTGCTCCGTTACCTTGTCCGGTACCACCGCCCACAATAACGACACCTGAGCCACCACCAACAACACCTGAACCACCACCAACAATACCTGAACCGCTACCTGCTAAACCGGAAATGTCTCCGAGGATGCCTGAGCCTCCTCCCACAAAACCGCCAATCTCTCCCTTAGCCAAGTTGCTAAAGTCGGGTCTGTCTTCTTCTTTTTTACTGTCAAGCACCGGGAATACTTCTTCCCATTTGTACACTTTATAAGGTACGTCAAACCCAAGCAGGATAAAAATCAGTGCTTCCGTTCCCATACCAAATGACAACATGATGTTGGCATAAGGGAGGTGGATGATTTTAAATAAAGCACCGATAATTACAATCGCTGCTCCCCAGCTATATGCAAAGTTGGTAATTCTTCTTCCTTTATCGGAGACCATGAATCGTTCGATTCTGGTGAATTTTAGATTGTTCATAGTTCTATCTTTTTACTTTCTTTTTCCATTGCTTATCAGGGATCTTACACATCGGAAGCCGATATAGGAACGGCTCTCATTTTGGTACTCAAAGGTACGGGAGTCTGAGCGAACAAATTCAGCGACATCTTTCCATGAACCGCCTCTTACTACTTTTCGTTTGAGATTGTAGGGGTCTTCTTTTGCTGCGTCATAACGGAAGTCAGGGTTCATATCATTTTGAGAAAGAACGCCAGATTCTGTATAGGCCGTAGAAGTCCACTCTGCAACGTTTCCGGCCATGTCATACAGTCCGAATTCGTTAGGAGCATAGGCGGCGACTGAGGCGGGGATTAAATTTCCGTCTTTCGGGTAGTTTCCTCTCTCCGGTTTGAAGTTGGCATAAAAACAACCTTTCTGAGACTGGGTACCATTGGTTGCCCACGGATAGAGCTGATCTGTATTGCCGGCACGGGCTGCATATTCCCATTCGGCTTCGGTCGGTAACCGGTATTCCATAATCTGGCGACCGGACATATTAAAGGTAGAGGCGCGAAGCAGATTGGTGCGCCATACACAAAAAGCAGTTGCTTGTTCCCAGGAAACTCCCACGACCGGATAATTATTGTATCCCGGATGCGAGAAATAGAGTTTCATGTAGGGCTCGTTGTAACTGTTGGAGAAGTCATTGACCCAACAGGTGGTATCCGGATAGATATTCACAATGCGTGTATGCAGGAAATCAAACAGACTCTGCAGCGGACGGGTGACAGTCTGGTTGACAATGCGCCCCTCGTCATCAAAAAAGGCGGTGTCTTTTGAGATCATGACCTGTTGATTAGGATCAATGGTGATGTCAGTGTTGCGTTCGCGTTCCAACGGGTTGATGCGATTGCTTCTTAGCGCTGCGTTGGTATGATCAAACCATTCGTAGTGATAGTTCATCTGCGCAGCATCCAGAGTCTTTACCCCATCAATCGGATTCATGTAATAGACGCTTCCTAAAGCACGAAGTTCGTCTTCAGTTGCTCTACGTGGAGTAGGAAGTGGCTTTTTCCAGTTTAGACGTGGCTTGATCGGATCGCCGTTCTTATCTTCTTCGATCTTGTATGACTCATCGCCACCAAAGTTTGGATCAAAGAGACGTTCACGGATGATAGAGTCGCGTACCCAAAAGACAAACTGCTTGTATTTGGAATTGGTTATTTCTGTCTCATCCATCCAGAAAGCATCTACGGAGACTTCTTTTGTAGGTGCTGTGATACCCCACAAAGAATCTTTTTCGTTGGGGCCAATCTGTATGGAGCCACTCTTGATCTGGACCATTCCATAAGGCGCCGGTTCGGACCAAGCTGTACCGCCTACACCGACTAATTCGCCGCTGCTGCTTCCTGTGCCCATGCAAGAGGAAAGTATCAACATGGAGACAGTGCTACTTACAATTAATTTTCTCATACTTATAATATGCGTACGCTTTTGTGTTTGTTCTTACTGTTGTTTAAGTTCTTTAAGTCAAAGCAATAATTCATTCCTAATTCATGACTCCCATTGGAAGCACCGGCCATCGTTGAGATGCTAACGTCATAGGAGTAACCGATTTGAATACTTTTTATCTTCGCTCCCAGCAACACGACGACGGCATCACCCGGACGCCATGTCAATCCTCCCGAGAAGCGTTTATTGTACCATCCTCTGAGAGTAACATCTAGTTGGGTTGTAATAAGATCGCTTTTGACCATCAGAGATGGCTGTAAATCGATTAACGATTTTTTTAATGGAATATTGCACCCTCCTGCAAAATAAAAGGCCCGTGGCAGATAGGTGGATGTCTTGGAATCGAGCTGAATCGTACTTTCCATCAGGTGCGTGGTAGAGAGTCCGACGTAATAGTTCTTATAGGTATAAAAAGCGCCAAAAGCGGCATCAAAGGTCATTCCTTGTCCGGTGCCGGTCGGAATTCCATCTTCGGATGATTGGTGATATTCGGAAGAGGGGATGTATATCTTTGACGCATCAAATCCCTGATCAAACAGACCAAGCTGTGGTCCAAGACTTAATTCGCCTCCGAAAAGTTTGAACTTCAAGGCATATTGCAAAGAAAAAGAGCGGTTGGTAAACAAACCGACACTTTCATTGAAGAAGCATACCCCGACACCTTGTTTGCGGTTGAAGAGTTTGAATGGCGCGTCGGCAGAGAAAAAAAAACTTTGAGGAGCATTCTTTACTCCAACCCATTGGATGCGGTCAATACCCGAGACCCGAAGCACATTGTCTTTTCCCGCGGCAGCAGGATTGTAATAATTGAGCACATCAAAGTACTGACTAAATTGCGCATCAACCTGTGCTTTGGCTCCCTCAGAGACCAACAGGCAACATGCGAATCCAAACAGCGTGTAGAGGTTTCTTTTTTTCATCTTTGATGTATAAAACAACGGCTTGCGTCTATTAAAACAAAAAAGACGAATCAAAATTGCTTTTGAGCCGTCCTTTTTTAGTGATCGGCCGGGAAAATCGTATGATTTCTTTTCCCGACAACTCTATTTTCCTGCAGTTAAAAGCAAAAATCAGTATTCTTCCTCGTTAAAGAAAAAATCTTCTTTACTTGGATAATCAGGCCAGACATCTTCGATGCCTTCATATATTTCTCCTTCGTCTTCTATTTCCTGTAGGTTTTCAACAACCTCAAGAGGGGCTCCTGAGCGAATAGCATAGTCGACCAGTTCATCTTTGGTTGCAGGCCATGGAGCATCTTCTAGTTTTGATGCAAGTTCAAGTGTCCAGTACATAGTTATTTTGTTGCTTTAGTTGGTTATTGCTTTAATGCGGTTCAATTTGGGCGCAAAAATAGATTTTTTTTTCAGATATAATTAGATATCCCAAGGAATTTCACTGGTTCCCGTAACAAAACACTCTTTTCTTGCAATTAAAAAGAGATAATCAGAGAGTCTGTTCAAAAAAACCTTTATGGAGGAGTCGATAGGCTGCTTCTCGTCCAATCTTAAAACGAGCCGTTCTGAACGACGGCAGACGGTTCGGCACACATGAGCCAAAGCTGCCGAACGTGTTCCTCCGGGAAGAATGAAATTCGTTAATTTGGGAAGGTCCAGTTCCATGGCATCCATGGCTTTTTCCATTTGTTTTATCTCTTCGTCAAAGAGACCTCCGAATTCCTTCGCTTCTCTTTTTTCTTTTTCAGTTGCCAGATACGAACCAATCGAAAAGAGTTTGTTTTGAATAAAAAGAATCATGTCGCGCTCTCCGTCATTATGCATATCACAAAGTAATACGCCAAGAAATGAATTGAGTTCGTCTATTGTGCCATAGGTTTCGATTTGCAGATCTGTTTTTGAGATTCGGGTACCACCGACAAGACTGGTACTTCCATCATCACCTTTCTTTGTGTAAATCATCTGTTTGTCCCTTTCTTTTCTTAAATTAATAATAGAGTGAATAGTGCTTATTGGTTAACGTCGGGTTGTATAATAGGATGCCCATCGAATACATATCTACTACAGAAATAACCTTCTCTTCTTTTTTCAGTTCTTCCCACACTTCATACAAATCTCTGGATGCACGTATGTTGCGAATAACGAAGATAGATTGCTCATGCATCTTTGTGCGACACATCGTATATAATACGTGTAACGGTTGGTACTGGTTGGCATTCAGGCAGACAAAATCCAGCTTTTCGATCTTTGTCAGTACTTGTTCCAAGGACTCTTTCCATGCTCCCTTTACCAATTCAATATTGGATAAAGTTTGAGCCGAAAATAAACTTTCCGACAGATCTTGCAGCAAGGGATCTTCCTCAAGGGTAAAACAGTGACAATTCAGATGAGGAGAGGCCATGTAGAGCGTATCCACGCCAAGACCGGTTCCGATCTCTAAAAGAGATTCCGGATGGAAAAAATTTACTAAGCGGAACAAGAACCGGCCGTGTCGTTCGGAGGTCAAAGACTTTTGTATTTTCTTTTGTGTCTCACTATTCAGAAGTAAAGAAGGATCATTTAACAGCGCATCGCGCAACTTCTCAATCCTGGTATAGTCATAGTAAAGGCTTTTCTCTCTCAACACATTGGTGATAAGGGAAAAGACAAAAGGAGAGTGAATACCAAAGCCTCTTCCATATCTTGCTTTTCGTATTTTCCACAGATATTTTCTTGCCTTTCTGGGTCTATGCCAAAGATATTGTCTTACTTTCTTTTCTTTCAAAGCCATTCGTTTCCTTTTTTTGAATGGAGCAAAGATAAGAAAAATTGAATATGTATAAGAGAGTTGCCAATATTCTCTTGTGAAGATAGTCGTTGATTTATTTCGGATTTGGATGGATACAATGAATTTCAATGCTTTTGAAGCCTTGGAATCTGCTATTCATTCGTATTTTAGTACTAAAGAACAGATTGTTCGTTTGTTTTTTGTATTTTTGTCGCATCGAGTGTTTTTCCATTATAAAGAAAGGCAACTATGAAAGAATTTGATTACAATACGCAAGTGAAAAGATTAATATTACCTGAATATGGCAGGCACGTCCAACAGATGGTGGATCATTGTGTTTCTCTGCCAACCAAAGAGGAGCGTACGGTGTGCGCCTACTCTATCGTCAATCTGATGGGAAGTATGTTTCCTCATCTAAGAGATGTCAATGACTTCAAACATAAATTGTGGGACCACCTTGCAATCATGTCTGAATTCAAATTGGATATTGATTATCCGTATGAAATTACCCGAAAGGATGATTTGTATGCCAAACCCGCACAAATCCCTTATCCAAGCGTACGCATCCGTTATCGCCACTATGGACGATTTATTGAGAGTATGATCAAAAAGGCGGTGGATTATCCCGAAGGTGAAGAGAAGACTTTTCTGATTGCACTATTGGCCAATCAGATGAAAAAGAATTTTTTGATCTGGAACAAAGACGCTGTGGATGACCAAAAGATCTTTGATGATCTGAAAGAATACTCTCATGGTGCGATCTCTCTGGATCAGCGCTTTGTTAAACTCATTGGCAACAGAGAAGGAATAACCCCTGGGTCGAGCAATGCTAATTTCCGGAGACGTAGAAATATGCCTGGAGGAAGAATTTAATACGGAAGACTATGGCTTCGTTTGTAATACAGGGAGGGCGCAGGTTAAGCGGTGAAATTACACCACAAGGGGCAAAAAACGAGGCGCTGCAAGTGATATGCGCGACTTTGCTCACGTCGGAGAAAGTGGTAATCAACAACATTCCGGATATACTGGATGTAAATAATTTGATTCAGTTGCTTTGCGAGATGGGGGTTAAGGTGGAACGTCTTAGCAAAAATAACTACTCATTTCAAGCAGATAATCTTAATTTTTCATTCCTCAATACAGAAGAATATTTAAAAAAGAATGGAGCGCTCAGAGGATCGGTTATGATTGTCGGTCCGCTTGTTGCTCGTTTTGGTAAGGCTATTATTTCAAAACCCGGGGGTGATAAGATTGGCCGAAGAAGGCTCGATACTCATTTTCTGGGTATTCAGAAGCTTGGAGCTGATTTTTGCTATAACGCTTCCCGACAAGTCTATGAGATTACTGCTTCTAAGCTCAAAGGGACGTATATGTTGCTCGATGAAGCTTCTGTAACAGGAACGGCTAATATCGTGATGGCTGCAGTACTTGCTGAGGGAACGACTACTATCTATAATGCGGCTTGTGAACCTTACTTGCAACAGTTGTGCAAGATGCTCATCTCAATGGGTGCGAAAATCTCTGGTGTTGGTTCGAATTTGCTTGTTATTGAAGGGGTGAGTGCCTTGCACGGATGTGACCATCTGTTGCTTCCTGATATGATTGAGGTCGGTAGTTTTATCGGGATGGCGGCTATGACTAGCTCCGAACTAACCATTAAGAATGTTTCTTGTGCCGATCTCGGCATCATTCCCGATAGTTTTCGCAGACTTGGAATTAAAGTGGATCAGGTTAACGATGATCTTTACATTCCGGCACAAGAGTCTTATGTTGTTGACACTTTTATGGATGGCTCCATCATGACCATTGCAGATGCACCATGGCCCGGACTTACACCAGACTTGTTGAGTGTTTTGCTCGTGGTGGCTACGCAGGCTCAGGGTTGTGTTTTATTTCATCAAAAGA
>JAQUZH010000126.1 GCA_028691445.1 Bacteroidales bacterium
GTTTTCCTTGTGTTTCCCGAAGACAAACGGTTCGTAGGCATATCGGAAAGCCTGTGTAAACATAGTCAATACGACGGCGATCTTGACTGAGGTGCCATAGATACCTAATTGTCCCATGGGATCATTAGATGGGTCAATAAGGAAAGGCATCATCATCTTGTCAAAGGTCTGATTCATGATTCCGGCTACACCCAACACCAGCAATGGAAGGGAATAGCGCAACATACGCTTCACCAGTTTGACGTCAAACGTGTAGCGGAACCCAATCAGGTAGGGTGAAAGAAAGAGCGTTTGCAGGAAAGTGGCAAGCAGGTTGGCTACAAATACATAACCGACGTTGTAGTCCGGCCGGTAAAACCATTCAATCAGAGAGGCCTGTCCGGTTTTTACTAACCAGGGACAAACGATCAGGAAAAAGAGGTTGAAGACAATGTTGAGGATTACAAAGATCAGTTTGATGCCGGCAAACCGAAGCGGCTTTTTCTTGTAGCGCAGATAGGCAAAGGGAATCGCGCTAAACGCATCCAATCCGACTACAACAGCCATAATTGCGATATATTCAGCGATATATTCGGGGTGACTCACCTGCGTAAACAGTCCTGACACAGAGTTTCTGAAGAGTATGACCAGCAGGGTAAAGAGTGCGATGACACTGCCCACCGTGATAAGCGTCGTGGCATAAACCGTTTTCTCCTCTTCCTCGTGTTTGTTGACAAAGCGGAAAAAACCGGTCTCCATGCCGAAGGTGAGCATTACCAGTAAAAAGGCCGTTATCGCATAGAGGTTAGTCACCTCGCCTACTTCGCCTGTGGAGGCAAGCACGAAGGTGTACATAGGTGTCAGACACCAGTTCAAGAACCGTCCGAGAATGCTACTTACTCCATAGATAGCTGTCTCTTTGGCCAGCGTTTTCATTCCTCCCATCTGTCAAACGATAAGTTGATTAAAATAAAAGACCTTGACGTCCTTTCTCGTATCTGTCTCTCTGTAAATGTCTATATGCCAGTTCGGTCGCTTCTCTTCCCCGGGGCGTCCGTTTTAAGAAACCCTCTTTGATGAGAAACGGTTCGTAAACCTCTTCGATGGTGCCGGGGTCTTCTCCTAAAGCCGTCGCAATGGTGGTAATACCGACCGGACCGCCGGAAAACTTATCCATGATCGTCGTCAGTATCTTGTTGTCGATATCGTCCAGTCCGTACTTGTCTATGTTTAACGCTTCAAGCGCATAACAGGCGATCGCGTTGTCTATGCGTCCGTTGCCGGTCACCTGTGCGAAGTCGCGTACCCGACGCAGCAAGGCATTGGCAACGCGGGGTGTGCCACGGCTTCTTCGTGCGATCTCTCCCGCTGCATCCGTCGTACAAGGAACGGCAAGGATGTCCGCCGAACGGATAATAATACCTGCCAGTACCTCCTCGTCATAATATTCCAAATGCGCATTGATCCCGAAACGTGCCCGTAGCGGAGCAGTCAGCAAACCGCTGCGTGTTGTGGCTCCAATCAGGGTGAAAGGGGAGAGCTCCAACTGAATCGAACGGGCGGAAGGTCCTTTATCGATCATGATGTCGATGCGGTAATCTTCCATCGCGCTGTACAGATACTCTTCCACCACCGGACTGAGCCGATGGATCTCATCAATGAACAGCACATCGTTAGGCTGCAAACCGGTGAGTACACCTGCCAGATCGCCGGGTTTGTCAAGCACAGGCCCTGAGGTCACTTTAAACCCCACACCGAGTTCGTTGGCAATAATATTGGAAAGGGTGGTTTTGCCCAGACCGGGAGGTCCGTGCAGTAAGACGTGATCCAGCGATTCGCCGCGTTGACTCGCCGCCTGAACAAAGATCTTCAGGTTGCTTAATACCTTAGTCTGCCCTTGGAAGTCGTCAAAAGAGAGCGGCCTGAGAGCCTTCTCCAGATCTTTCTCTGAGTCGTTTAGTTGGTTGTCGCGTATATTGAACTTTTCTTCCATGTCAGGCAATTCACATCTTTCAATTGTTCGCAAAGGTAATAAAAAACACCGACCTCGAAAAAGAGGCCGGTGTTTTTTATTGTAAGGAACGTATATACGTAATTACTTCCCGTTCATGGCTTTGATAAAATGATCCAATGCCGTTGTCATAGAGGGAGCAGTCACGGTAGGAGCTTCCAGGTCAAGACGCAAACCGGCATCTTTTACCGCTTTGGCAGTCGTCTGACCAAAACAACCGATCTGAATGTCTCCCTGTTCAAAGTTTGGAAAGTTCTTTTTTAATGAAGCGATCCCGCTCGGACTGAAGAAGATCAACATGTCGTAGTCAAATACTTCACCTTCCTCGAAATCATTGCTCAAGGTCTTGTACATCACCGATTTGGTGTACGGGATGTTGTTCTTGTCCAACGGAACATGTACCTCATCTTTGTGTGGATCAGACACAGGCAACAGGTAGTTCTCTTTGTTGTGCTTGAGGATGTAAGGCAACAGATCATCCACTTTTCCGGATGTTCCGAAGAATATTTTCCGTTTGCGGTACACGACATATTTCTGCAGATAAAGAGCAACTGCTTCTGTAACGCAGAAATATTTCATTGTCTCAGGTACATTCACTCGGGTAGCTTCGCAAAGGCGAAAGAAATGATCTACTGCAGTACGCGCAGTAAAGATAACAGCCGTATAATCAGCGAGATTGATTCTCTGGTGTCTGAATTCTTTGACATCAACCCCTTCCACTTTGATGAAAGGTCTAAAGACTACAGAAACTCCATACTTCTCAGCAATGTCATAATAGGGCGACTTTTCGGTAGTCGGCTTCGGCTGCGAGACGAGTATTTTTTTTATTTTCAAGGTCCTCAACTTTTAATGATAAATGACTAATTCATATATCGAAACAAGACCCTCGTACATTAAAACCGCGGGCAAAATTTCGACGGTGCAAAGGTACAAAAATAAATAAAGCGGGGTGTTAATTTTTGGAATAAAAATAACAAACACCTTTTGAAATTGCAATGCTCGCAAGAAGAAGAAGAGCCCCCCCAATACGACAAGCAGTGTATTGCTGTACAGATTGGAGTAAACAGAAACCATCAGTATCGGACAAAAAAGAGTGCCAAGCAACGCCAGATTGGACAGGTAACTGTTTTGCCATTTGGATAAAGTCATATGGTCAAAGAAGATATACCCAAGAAACCTGAACAAAAAGAACTTGAGTGTGTAAAACAGTGCTAAGGAAAAAAGAAACAAGAGGAGAATTAGAATCGTTTTCCCTTCGCTGACGGTCCAAGTGTTTCCGTTGATGCTATAGAAACAAAGCAGACAGATCATCAAGATTGTGAGGGGAAACAGCTGTAAATTGGTATGGAGATCGCTCAGATTGTTCTCTTCGAAAACGATACCTCTGCTTTTCACTCGAAATACATTTTTGAGCAGATGTGCCAGAAAGTTCGGACGCTGAAAGAAGGTGATGAGTAGCAACGTGCAGGAGATACCGAAAAACAGCACAATCGAATCACTGTCGCGTATGATCTGTTTGACCAGCGTTCCTCTCTCTACATCAATCGATGCGATACACGCACTATCTTTCCCTTCTCTTTCGAGAAAAGCAGGTTGGTAATGCATGAGCGAGTCATAGTCCCATGTAAAGAAAGGCTTTTTGGCATCCATCTGTCATCTGTTTGAACCGCAAAAGTAATGCTTTTTCTGCTTTTTCTGCCAAAAAACAGAGGTCGTACGTGAATTTATCCGTACTTTTGTCTCATCGTTTAGGGGTGCCTTTGAGGAAGAGGCTGAGATTATACCCTTAGGACCTGATCCGGACTGTGCCGGCGTGGGGAAAACATTCTTTCCTACTCTTCCAGTCAGTTCGCTACAAACGCTACAATTAAGATTGATATGGGAGATAAATCGTATACATTTCGTTATCCAGTTGTATTATCCATTGCCGGTTCAGACAGCTGTGGGGGAGCCGGAATCCAGGCTGATCTGAAAGCGATCGCTGCCTTGGGTGGCTATGGTTGCACAGCGATCACCGCCATTACCGCGCAAAACACGTGTGGTGTCTCAGGCATCTGGCCTTTGCCTTTAGAGGCCTTGCGCGCACAGATGGAAGCTGTATTTACCGATCTGCATGTAGATGCGGTCAAGACGGGCATGTTGCACAATGTGGAGACTGTCAGTTGCGTAGCCGAAGCCGTTAGGAAATACAAAGTGAAGAATCTGGTGGTTGATCCGGTATTGGTGGCAACCAGTGGCGATGCTCTTTCGAAAGGGGGCATTGTTGAGGCCATGAAGCAGGAACTCTTCCCTTTGGCGACGTTGATCACTCCCAATCTGACCGAGGCGGAAATACTCTCCGGACAAAAGATCGCGACGTTGGACGATATGAAAAAGGTCGCAGCACAGTTGCTCGCGTTCTCTCCGCAAGGTGTGTTGATCAAGGGAGGCCACCTTACCGGCGATCAGATGATCGACGTGCTACTGGTAGCCGGAATGAAGGAGCCTCGGCTGCTAGAGTCAGATCGTATCGAGACAGATAATCTGCATGGCACCGGCTGTACACTTTCGTCTGCTATCGCCACGTTTCTGGCACAGGGCCTCCCTCTGGAAGAGGCTGTCGTGCAGGCAAAGGAGTATGTATGGCAGGCGATATGTAGCGGAGCAGCCGTCTTTACAGGACACGGGCACGGACCACTTAACCATGGATGGCAGCCCGTCCAACAGCAAAAAATCAAACTAAACGCGTAAATCATGAATAGAATCATAGTCATTACAGCCGCCTCCTTTCTGCCTTCTGAGGCTGAGGCTCTTGTGGCTTTGCTTGATGCAAAAGCCTTCAGAGTACATGTACGTAAGCCTGAGGCCACTACCGAAGAGGTGAGAAGTCTGATCCGGCAGATCCCTCAGGATTATCATATATATCTTTCGTTGCACGACCACTTCGAACTCGCATCCGAGTTTGAGGGCATTGGTATCCATCTGAACAGTCAATATCCGGAGGCTCCATCGGGGTTTGATCAGTGCATCAGTCTCGCCTGCCATTCATCCGAAGAGCTGGAGAAAAACAAACCTTACTGCTACTATGTCACCATGGGACCCATCTTGGAGGGTGCTCTTTCGAAAGAAGAGCTGACCCGGCTCTCCTATGCTGCGATCGTTGACGGAAAGGTTTTTGCAGAGGGAACGATCACTCCCGAGACCATGCAGACCGTTTGCCGCATTGGTTTTGGTGGCGCTTGTGTGTCCGATTATCTCTGGCAGCCCTATCAGGCAGATGCCGACTGTGCCGCTTTGGTGGCACGACTCACTGAGTTACAAAATATAACACTATAGATATGAACAACGAAGTATCCTATACCAGTTTCCCGAATTCCGAGAAGGTGTATGTTCCCGGTCGACTCTACGATATCCGTGTGCCGATGCGTAAGATCAAACTCACCCCCACAGTTAAAACAGTGAATGGAAACAAAGTGATCACAGAAAACGCGCCGGTGATTGTCTATGACACCAGCGGACCTTTTACCGATCCTTCCATTCAGGTTGATCTGAAGAAGGGACTCCCTCGTTTCAGGACCTCCTGGATCGAACGCCGCGACGATGCCGAACTCCTTTCTGGAATGAGTTCGGAGTACGGACGGGCTCGTTTGGCCGATCACTCATTAGATGCGCTGCGCTTTGAACATAACCATCCTCCATACCGTGCAAAGAGTGGCCGTGGCCTTACACAGATGTATTATGCCCGCCAAGGCATCATCACCGAAGAGATGGAGTATGTGGCGATCCGCGAGAATCAACAACTCGAAGTCGAAGGTATTGATTCACATATCACCCCCGAGTTTGTTCGTCAGGAACTAGCAGCCGGCAGGGCAGTGATCCCGGGCAATATCAACCATCCCGAGTGCGAACCAATGATTATTGGACGCAACTTTCTGGTGAAGATCAATACCAATCTCGGCAATTCTAATCTCTCTTCAGGCATTGAAGAGGAGGTGGAAAAAGCCATGTGGAGCTGCCACTGGGGAGGCGATACCTTGATGGACCTCTCTACCGGCAACAATATCCATGAAACACGCGAATGGATAGTGCGCAACTGTCCGGTGCCGGTCGGCACGGTGCCTATCTATCAGGCTTTGGAAAAGGTGAATGGCGTTGTTGAAGATCTTACGTGGCAGTTGTATCGCGACACCTTGATCGAACAATGCGAGCAAGGAGTGGACTATTTTACCATTCACGCCGGACTGCTCAAAAAGCATGTCCCCCTCGCAGCTAAACGCGTTACCGGTATCGTGTCGCGCGGCGGATCTATTCTGGCAAGATGGATGACCGCTCACAACGAAGAGAACTTCCTCTACACACACTTCCAAGAGATCTGCGATGTGTTGAAACAATACGATGTGGCCGTCTCCCTCGGCGACGGACTCCGTCCCGGATGCACCGCCGATGCCAACGACGCGGCACAGTTTGGCGAACTGGAAGCGCTCGGCGAGCTGACCAAGATTGCCTGGACCAATGACGTGCAGACCTTTATTGAAGGTCCCGGTCATGTGCCGATGCATAAGATCAAGGAGAACATGGACAAGCAGTTGGAATGTTGTATGGAAGCACCTTTCTATACACTCGGGCCGTTGGTAACCGATATCGCTCCCGGTTATGACCATATCACTTCAGGCATTGGCGCGGCGATGATCGGCTGGTATGGCACCGCCATGCTTTGTTACGTCACTCCCAAAGAACATTTGAGTTTGCCCGATAAAGAAGATGTTCGCGTGGGCGTTGTCACTTATAAGATCGCGGCACATGCGGCAGACATAGCCAAAGGACATCCCGGCGTTCGATTGCGCGACGATGCGTTAAGCAAAGCACGCTTTGACTTCCGCTGGAAAGATCAGTTTAACCTCTCACTCGATCCCGAACGCGCCAAAGAATATTTCATGGCACGCAAAGGCGCCGATCAGGAAGGCTCGGAATATTGCACCATGTGCGGACCTAATTTCTGTGCGATGCGTATTTCCAAAGAGGTCAGCGACTGCATCAAGGAGTAATCAGGAAGCTATATAACAACGAGGGCGCAGTTGATAACATACTGCGCCCTCGTTGTTTTATGCACCCAATCTCTTGAATAGCACCTTTTACTGTTCCGAGTCTTAAAGCCTCCGATCAATCTTTGCATCCATATTTCCGGCTTACTGTTTCAGGGAAACAGGCTTTGCCTCTGTGTTGTAAATCACCTCTTTAAACTGTTCGGGCGTAATCTTTACCGGTTCGACGGTCAGTTCGGGGATATTATACGACTTCAGCCGCAGGATATGTTCCTCGGGATCCTCCACCGGCAAGATGAACGGTTTCGTTTCACCCCCTTTTTCATTGAAATAGGTGAAATAAGGACGGGTATACGAACCATCATCCCGTCTGCTGCTAAATACGATCCATCGACTATTGGACGACCAGGAGTGATAGCTCTCCACCTCCGGACTGTTGGCATTCGAGAGCGGACGAATACTTTTGGTTAGCAAGTCAATCACATACAGATCGCTGCTTTTGTGCCAGATATGAAACTGTCCGAAGTCCCCCAATGTAAAGAGCAGATACCTGCCATTGGGCGATACACGCGGCAGTGTGATGCTCCTCTGTATCTGTGACGCAGGAAACAATACAGCCGGTGCGCCAAATGTGTTTGTCTGCAGGTCGTAGGGCAGAGCCATTAGATCATAATAGACACTGTCGAAGCGCGCGATTGCCCGTTTCCAGCCCGTCGAGTCACTGCCTGTCCGTGTGATCTCCGGCTTGGCAACGCAATAGAAAAGCGTGTCTCCGGTTTTATTCCAGGTGGGGAAAGTCTCAAACAGATCCGGCGTGTTACAGATCGGAGTCACCTCATTCTTCTCCACGTCATAGATGATCAGCTCTGATGCCTCGTCAAGCACCTCCACCTTAGTCTGCCCGATGAGAAAAAACGACTGACCAGTTTTATTGACAGAAAAAACAATTTTGTTGAGCGTCGGATGCCATGCCGGATA
>JAQUZH010000127.1 GCA_028691445.1 Bacteroidales bacterium
AAAACTCAACCTTCTCTACATACCAAGGACTCTGAAGTCCTAAAGCTAGTGTGAATATGTCTAATGTTTGCATCCTGCAAAGATAAGCATTTTGAACTATTACCCATACCAAACGTTATAGAGCCTACATTTTCTTGTTATCCAGTTCGATCTCCTTATCCGGACGTTCCCAAAACCGTTTCACAGTGAAATCCGGTTTGGTAATCAACTTGTAATTCACTTGCTTTAAAGGATTGTCCCAATAGTGCGTGGTGAGTAAGATATAGCGCGCTTTGTTTGCCTTTAACCGCTGGCGATAGGATATCATTATCGGTGTTTTCCCCTGTATGGAAGCGGAGAAAACAATCGCTGAAGCATTTTTCTTCATTGTAAATGGAATGGACTTTCCTGTATTGATGTATGTTACGGTTACATCTGAAGGGGTGCCAAAGATGGAATCTGTGGGAAATGGATACAAGATAGGATATTGTTTGGGAGTTCCGGAATTGAAATAGTACAATCCTTCCACGATGAATGTGCTGTCGCGTATTTCAAAGGTTATGTCTTCCTCATCAAACGACAAGTAGTTCTGTGAATAGCAGAGGGAATGTATACTCATCCATGCGATAAGGATTGAGATGACTTTTCTCATTTGATGACCTGAAATTTATTTGTTCCCAGTAGTTGATTACCACAGCTTAAGGCATATACATACGTGCCTTGCGCCAATTGGCTGCAATTCCACACTTGCTTTGTGGAACCCGGAATAAATGAATCTACTTTCCTGCCTTCTAAATCATATACTGTAATCAATAAGGAAGAGAGCGGCTTGTCTGTGTCAAACAGGAAGTAGGTATAGTCTTTCGCCGGATTGGGATAGTTGGATAGTAATATACTCTCCTGCTTCGTCTTTTCAACGGAAGCTATTGTTTGCACAAAGTCAACGCGAATACTGTCATTCTCCTCCAATTCAAAGTGAACCGGCTTAAACTGAAGTAACTCCGACTTATATTTGGGCGTGTTTGTACAAATATACAGCTCACTGATTGAGTAACTTCTTGACGTTATCTTGGCACGATAAGATCCTTTTCCGTCAATAGTAATGGATTCTGTGCAATTACCTTCATCAATAAAAAAATATTTATTTGTCATCAACTGGTTGTTTAGGCCATACACTTGACCATAAATCTGCCCTACTGCTCCGCTCAAGTCATTCGCGGCACCCATTGTCGGGGTATTATCTTTATAAAATGAAGCATACTCACGCAAACAAGCAACTGATTGTCCATTAGCAATAGTATGTAAATAGGAACCGGGATAATCTCCAAGACACACGCTGTCATCTCCTAATACAAACCCTGTTGAAGTAACTAGCTTAATACAATCGTAGTCTTTGTTTATTGTCAGATTTTTGCTCAAATTCTTATTGGTAATAACAATATACTCGTAAGAACCAAACAACTTAGGCTCTGATACAAAATTTGTAATTTGGGCTGTCCCACTATTGGTTCGAATATAGATATTCCCAAAATACATGGCAGAATCCATACTACGAATTTCTAACGACCAGTCACCTAATTGATCAAATGAAATTTCCGAAAGCATTATTCCAAATTGAATAGGATTAGCTTTCACAAATACCGGACTCAACAAAAAGAGTAACACAAGTATCTTTTTCATCGTTTTATCTTTTAAATGTTTGAAACAATCAACTATTCAGCAAACAGCCTTTCATTTGAACAAAGGATTTATTCACAAACTTAGAGAATTAATTTGATACTAACCACAAAAAAGAAAAAAAATATTTCGTCGAAAAAGTTTGAATCAGGGATATTCTTTCGAAGAAAATCGGGCATCTCCCTAGTGGAGTTCAGGCGGGGACAGTCTGCAGATAATAAACAAAAGTAGGGTCTATCCCTCCTTTTCAATCGCCTGCACAACGAGTCCGGCGATAGTCATACCAAACATGGCGGGCATGTAAGAGGTGGTGCCGTTGATCCTGGCTTTCTGTGTGGACCAGTCATGGTTGAGAAGTTCGGGATCACCGACTCCTTCGAGGGGTTCGGGAGAGAGATACTCCTCAATTTCGAAGGGTTCATTGCCCCCTTTGTTGGTGAGCAGTTCTTCGCTGTACACACAGAGGAAAGGTTTGGCGATACCGCCTTGTTTTCTTACTCTGGTGCGTAGCGCTGCTCCCAGCGGGCAGCCTTTCACTTTCCAAAACTCAGCGACACGGATGCGCGTCGGATCCATCTTCAGGGCTGCTCCCATAGAGGAAAAGAAGATGGCATTGGTACGGGTGGCTTGTTGAATGAGGTGAACTTTGTTGGTGAGACTATCGATGGCATCGATGATAAAGTCGTAACTCTCGAGTGAAAAGGATTCGTGCGTCTCCGGACTGTATATCCTCTGCAGGGCTGTGATCTCAGCTTGGGGATTGATCTCAAGCAGGCGTTGTTTGAGCACGTCGGTCTTGACCCGACCCACAGTTTGGGTAGTGGCAATGAGCTGACGATTGACATTGGTGACGCTGATTCTGTCGGAATCGACGATGGTGAGGGAGCGGATACCTGAACGTATCAGACTCTCGGCACACCAGCTGCCTACGCCGCCTATGCCAAAGATGATCACTCGTTTGGAGGCTGCCTTCTCCATGAAGCTTGTGCCGAGAAGGAGTTCGGTGCGCTGAAAGATTGCTTTTTCTATACCCATAGATCGTGCTTGAATGATATGCGGTGCAAAGGTAGGGAAAAATCCCGTATCCTAAATGAGCATCCTTTCATTGTTTGGAGATAGAGGGGCTTTTATAGGCTGAGATTGGACACGGAGAAAAACAAGTTCTGGTACGACGACGGACTTTTTACAGCTTGAGAGTGAACAGCGAGATAAACAGGTAAATAGTGCACAGGGAAGGAAATTAAAATTACATTTGCATCAGTAATCTCTGAAAGCTATGAAAACAACAACAATTCTTTTCTCCTTGTTTGCGGTTCTTCTGACAAGTAACAGTTGCTGCCTGGCAGATGACCTCAAAGATCTCAATACCAATGATACGGTGAAGGGAGAGTTACAGAGTCTGGTGGAAACGGAACTTTCGTTGTATAAGGCGAAGGTGCCCACCTATCCGGGAGGGCTTGCTCTGAAAGTGATTACGGGCGATGCGTCGTATTTTGCTACGGCAGGACTGCCTGCCGGAGTGAATGAAAACATTCACTTCCGGGCTGCGAGCAACACGAAGACGATTACTTCCGCAGCTATCCTCTTGTTGTATGAGCGCGGGAAACTTAATCTGACGGATTGTCTCACAGACACAATACCGGGTACTACGATGACCTATCTGCCACGCACGCAAGGATATGATATTGCTTATAACGATAAGATCACGATCCTTGATCTGCTGCGTCATCGCGCGGGTGTGTTTGATGTGTCTAATGATGACATTCCGGATACCATACCGGCAGATGTGTCTTACAAAGGGAAAAACTATCTGGGGTATGTGATGGGAAGTGACTCACTGCATACGTTTACCTTTGATGAATTGATCGGAGTAAATGCGGCAACGGGACTCTCCTATTTCGCACCGGGCACGGGGTATCATTATTCCAATACAGGCTACTCGATACTGGGGAAGATCATCGAACGGGTGTCGCAGGTATCTTATCAGAAGTATGTGACGGATAATATCCTCACTGCCATGGGCATGTATAATTCTTCCATGCCTGTGCTGGGCACAGATAGAATGATGCCGCAACCGTTTGTGCCGGGATATGTCATGTACGAGGGAAAGATAAAGGATGTATCTGCTTCCAATATATCGGCCAACGTGGCGGAGGGTACCCTGATTACCACGCCTGTCGAACTGGCTTCTTTCTTGCGCAGATTGCTCAGAGGAGAAGGTCCGCTGTCGCTTCATACGATCAATGGGATCATGATGAATTATGTTCCGACCAGTAACGTGGGTGCAGGAGGCTATGGATGCGGACTCTCCTATACCAATAATCTGGGCTACGGACATACCGGTGCGCATGAGGGATATCTCTCGTTGATGGTGTATGATCCGGATAATGACATCTCCATTGTTTTGTTTACCAATGTATGGAATCTCAATGACGGCATGGAGAGCCTCATCGATCAACTGAACAATATGCTGGAAAGCACTGCCTACAAGGCCAAGACGATCCTCTTGAAATCAAAAACAAAGAGTTGAGTCGGTTTTATCAGACAGAGATATGCCTATCCGATGGTAAAAACAACCTGAAGAGTTTTTATTTTCATACGGATGCGTTCTCCGTTTCACAGCTGTGAAACGGAGAAAACATCCGTATGAAAAAAGAGAATCATCCTGATCCCTTCGGCAACAGATCTGTATCTTTTGTTTAAAACTTCCGTATGTTTGTGCGACGCTTCATCAGAGCTCTTGTTTGAGAAACTGTGCGGTATAGCTCTTCTTGTTTTTGGCAACCTCTTCCGGCGTACCGCAACAGATGACCTGACCACCTCCCCGACCGCCTTCCATTCCTAAGTCGATGACATGGTCTGCCGTCTTGATAACGTCCATGTTGTGTTCGATCACGATGACCGTATTGCCCTTATCCACCAGTTTGTTGATCACTTGCAGCAGCACACGGATATCATCGAAATGCAAACCGGTGGTCGGTTCGTCGAGGATATACAAAGTCTTACCGGTATCCTTCTTCGCCAATTCGGCAGCCAGTTTGATGCGTTGGCTTTCGCCTCCTGAGAGAGTGGTCGATGACTGTCCGAGACGGATATAACCCAATCCCACGTTTTGTATCATCCGTATCTTCCGGATAATATCGGGGATGGATTCAAAGAACTCAACCGCTTTGTTGATATTCATATCGAGCACGTCGGCTATGGATTTACCTTTGTAGCGCACTTCAAGTGTCTCCCGGTTGTAGCGCTTGCCCATGCACGCTTCACACGGCACCATCACATCGGGAAGAAAATTCATCTCAATAGTCTTGTAGCCATTGCCTCCACACACTTCACAGCGACCTCCCGATACATTGAAAGAGAAACGCCCGGCCTTGTATCCCCTCATCTTCGATTCCGGAAGTTCTACAAAAAGTTTGCGAATATCCGTAAACACTTCGGTGTAAGTGGCCGGATTGGAACGAGGTGAACGGCCGATCGGCGACTGATCCACATTGACCACCTTGTCAATGAGTTCGAGTCCTTCGATCATTTTATAAGGCAACGGCATCTGCAACGAACGATAGAAATGCTTGCTGAGGAGGGGCTGCAAGGTGGCATTGATCAGTGTGGACTTGCCACTGCCCGATACTCCGGTGACGCAGATCAGTTTGCCCAAGGGGAAAGAGACGTCTAAATTTTTCAGATTATTGCCTGTGCACCCTTTGATCGTAAGCACCTTGCCTGTGTCGGGACGACGTACGGGGATCTCTATCTTCAGTCTGTTGTTGAGATAAGAAGAGGTGAGCGTGTCCGCTTTCATCAGTTCGGCGGGAGTCCCTGCAAAGACGATCTCCCCTCCTAATCTGCCGGCACGCGGGCCAAGGTCAATGACATAGTCGGCAGCCATCATCATGTCGCGGTCATGCTCTACGACAATCACCGAGTTGCCTTCATCGCGGAGTGTCTTGAGCGACTGGATAAGCCGCATATTATCGCGCTGATGAAGTCCGATGCTCGGCTCATCGAGGATATACATCACATTGACCAACCTGGCACCAATCTGTGTCGCCAAACGGATACGCTGGCTCTCTCCTCCCGAAAGAGAAACGGATGTTCGTCCCAGCGTCAGATAGTCCAATCCGACTTCAAGAAGAAACTCCAGACGTGAATCGATCTCTTTGAGAATCTCGGTGGCAATCTGCTTCTGCTTATCAGAGAGATGGTTCGGGAGATCAGTAAGCCATTCTTTCAGAGTCGAGAGATCCATGTCATTCAGTTCGGCGATATTCTTTTCATTCAGACGGAAATGCAACGCCTCTTTGCAGAGCCTTTTGCCTCCGCACTCGGTGCAGGCGACATCTGAATAGAACTGATCTTTCCATTTCTTTTCGCTGTAATCGGATTTCCCTTCCACATGATTTTTGATGTAATGGATCACCCCTTTGTAATGCGAGCGAGTCGCTGAAATGATGGTGCTATTTTCGTTGGAGATATAATCGCCTCCATGAAGCAAGAGCTCTATTGCCTCCTCTGGAAGTTCCTCTAATGGTGTATAAATGGTTGATTTGAATTTGCTCATCACTGATTCAAACTCGCGCGACATCGGCGACTCTTTGATCTTTCCATACGGTGCAAGAGCTCCGGTGGCCAGACTCAGTTTTCTGTCGGGCATCACCTTGTCGAGGTCAATCTGAGGAAGCGTACCGATTCCATTACACTCCGGACAAGCACCGTGAGGTGAATTGAAAGAGAAGTTGTGCGGAGAGGGTTCGGGATAAGAGATGCCCGATGTCGGACACATCAGGGAACGGCTGAAATAGCGTGCTTCACCCGAAGCGCGTTCGATCACCATGACCATTCCATTGCCCAGCTTCATCGCTGTCTGAATACTGCTTCTAAGCCGTTTATCCTCCTTGTCGTTTACCGCCAGTTTGTCAACAACGACCTCCACACTGTGCTGTCTGTAGCGATCCAACTTCGTGGTTTGAGAAAGCTCTTTCAGTTCGCCGTCCACCCGAACAGTGATATATCCTTTCTTGCGGATGCTCTCGAAGAGCTCCTTGTAATGTCCTTTACGGTTGCGAATGAGGGAAGCGAGCAGATAGATCTGCTTGCCTTGATACTCGTCGAGGATGAGATTGAGGATCTGCTCTTCGGTATATTTTACCATTTTCTCTCCGGTCACATAAGAATAGGCATCTCCTACCCGGGCATAAAGCAGACGAAGGTAGTCATAGACTTCTGTAATGGTGCCGACTGTCGATCGCGGATTCTTATTGACCGTCTTCTGTTCGATGGAGATCACCGGACTGAGTCCGCTGATCTTATCCACATCAGGACGCTCCATGCTTCCCAGGAAGTTGCGGGCATAGGAAGAGAAAGTCTCTATATACCGCCGCTGTCCCTCGGCATAAATCGTATCAAAGGCGAGCGACGACTTGCCACTGCCGCTCAAACCGGTGATCACGACCAGTTTGTTGCGGGGGATCTCCACATCAATATTTTTCAGATTGTGTACCCGTGCTCCAAGTACAATCAAGGCCTCTTTTTCTTCCATATTCTTCTGATCAGTCGATCACCCATTCGTTACGGTACGGAGTAATATCCTCCGGATTGTAATACATATCCTCCTTTTGCGGAATCAACACCTGATAGCTCTTGCCTTTCTTGTTGTCCAGCATCCTGTCGCGAAGCCAGAGATTAAACTCTTTGAGTTGCGCATAACTGATCGCATGTTCTTTGGCAAAGGCAGCAAGATCGGTTATCGAACTATCTACCGCTACAGTCTCACATTCTATGGGTGGATAGAGATTTTCTGCTTTCAGCACAAAGCCAAAACGGATGGGTGAAGTAAAGACCTCTTTGAGAGCCAGCAGACGAAAGATGTAACGGGAGGTCTCTTCGTTGAGCCAGAGATCAAAAGCATGACTCTCCATCTGCTTCTGCAGTTCGGTGGAGATGCGACCTTGTCCGGCGTTGTAAGATGCAGCCACGGTAATCCAGTCTCCATACTTGCGGTAGGCCTGTTTGAGGTAACTACAAGCTGCGACAGTGGCTTTCTCAATGTTGTATCGTTCGTCGACGTTGTCATTGACTTCCAAACCAAATTGCTTGGCTGTCTCAGGCAGCAGTTGCCAGAATCCGGCGGCATTGGAGCCAGATAAGGCACGAATATTCAGACTGCTCTCTATCGCCATGAGGTATTTGAAATCTTCCGGCACCCCGTTTTCTTTGAGGATCGGATCAACGATAGGGAAATAGCGATTGGCTCGTTTGATGGTCATCAGTGTTGTCGCATGCATATAGGT
>JAQUZH010000128.1 GCA_028691445.1 Bacteroidales bacterium
ACGGATGAGGAACGAAAAACAATAAATAAGACGGTGTTGCAAAAGCTATTTCCTTCAGCGGTTGAAGCATCCGACGACGATCAGGAAGAAAATGAATGAATGAATGAATGAATGAATGAATGAGGGAGATGCTCCCAAGACGGCTCGTTAGGAGATAAATAACGGCCGTCTGTACTGTGTAAGGAGAAAGGTGAGAACCTTTTTAATTGCGAGGTGAGATATAATTCAGATAGATCTCGCGCAAGCAATAAACCACAACAATCAGCAACAACACAAACAAGGAAAAGATGATTCCTGTCATAAATCAAGTAGATAATAGAATGTACAAAATTTTCGCAAATGTACTCTTTCTATTTATATCCGCTAAGAAAACACACAACATTCACAATATTTAACCTATTAAGAATAACTTCCTTCGGTTGATCTGCTTGATTGTGATAAAAACCAACTACTTTCGTTGAACTAAATGTTGATGAGATGGATGTTTTACAACGGACAACCCTGTTAAAAGGACTCTTCTCGTACGATAAGAAAGTCCTGTTGGATGATAAAAAATTGGCAATCATCCCCTGCCATTTTCATGAAATCCTGAGAGAAAACGAAATTGCAGATTACCAGAAGCTATTCTTACCTACCGGTTTTTGCGCTCAGACGGATGACAGTATTCAGGAAAACAAACATTTCAACTATCTTGTCTTTACGCCACGGTGGCATTCAAAAAGCAACGAGGTAATCCTTCTCATGCATGGACTGAATGAACGCACGTGGGAGAAATACCTGGTGTGGGCTGAATATCTCACCGAACAAACCGGAAAGCCTGTCGTTCTTTTTCCGATTGCCTTCCACATGAACCGGACACCAGACTCATGGTTTAATCCGCGGGCGATACTTCCTTGGGTGAACCAACGAAAAGAAAAGACAAAAGAAGCGGTCAACTCCACTTTCTTCAACGTGGCTCTGAGTAGCCGAATCTCTGATAATCCGCTTCGTTTTTATGCTTCGGGAAGAGAATCTGTCTTTAACCTGTGGCAACTGGTCAGAGAGATTAAATCAGGAGCACATCCTCTGTTTGCCGAGGGCACTTCGGTCAACATCTTCGCTTATTCGATCGGCGCAATGCTTTCTCAGGTCTTCATGCTTGCCAATCCAGAACATCTGACCGATGATACGAAGTTGTTTATGTTTTGCGGCGGTTCGATTTTCTGCGATATGAATGGCAGTGCCCGCGACATTTTGGATGCGAAAGCCAATGAACAAATGAAGGATTATTATATCAACGAGTTTACACAAAACAGTTCATCGCACCGTATCCTTCCCGAGATATATCAGAATGATGATTTCGAAAAGGCCTTTCAGTCAATGATCCGTCCGGAGTCAAACCAAGCGTTCAGAGAAAACTTTTTCCTAAAAGTAAAGAAACAGATACAAGCCATTTCGCTGAAGAAAGATATTGTGATACCGACAATGGGGATCATAAGGGCTCTCGGCAAATCATCCGGCGATATTCTGCAGGAGATTGATTTTCCATTCCCTTATACGCACCAGATACCTTTCCCTTCTAAAACAGATCCTAAACAGCTCTCAGGTTCGTTTTTAAACGTGTTCAACCGGGCTGCCTCTTTCCTCTAAACGAAAATTCAAATAAATATAGGATAGTATATTGAAAAACGTTATTATCTTTGTCGGCATTAAATCCAAACCAAGAAAATATGTTTACAAGAAGAGATTTTCTAAAAACTGCAGCTATGACTACTGCAGGCATCGCTGCCGGCGAAATGAGTCTGAAAGCACAAACAACTAACAGTCAGAGTGCAGAGAGTATAAAAAGAGTCAATGGAGCCGGAAAGATGGTTAACTTAGCCTGCATCGGTATCGGCAACAGAGGTGAACAAGTGATCGGAGAGTGGGAACGAACGGGCCTTGCCAACATCGTAGCTCTTTGTGATGTCGATATGGGTGGTCCTCAGACTCTGAAAGTAATGGGCAAATACCCAAAAGCACGCCAGTTTAAAGATTACCGGGAGATGTTTGATAAGATGGGCAATGAGATCGAAGCGGTCGCCGTTGTTCTTCCTGATTTCTCTCACTTCCCTGCTGTCATGCTCTCTATGTCTTACGGCAAACATGTGTTTGTGGAAAAACCAATGGCTCGTACTTTTCTGGAAGCCGAACTAATGATGAAGGCGGCTCGGAAATACAAAAATTTGGTCACACAAGTGGGCAATCAGGGACACTCTGAGGCAAACTATTACCAATTTAAGGCATGGAAAGAGGCCGGCATCATCAAAGATGTAACGGCTATCACTGCTCATATGAACTCTTCACGCCGCTGGCATTCTTTTGATCCCAAAATGGTTAGACCGCTTGAGAAGCAAGCTATTCCAAGCACATTGGACTGGGATCTGTGGCACGGCACTGCTCCTTATCACGAATATAACGAACAATATCATCAGGGTAACTGGCGCTGCTGGTATGACTTTGGTATGGGAGCTTTGGGAGACTGGGGCGCACATATTCTGGACACGGCGCATGAGTTTCTCAAATTAGATCTGCCTACTGTCATTGATCCGCTTCGTATTGATGGGCACACCGATTATTTCTTCCCGATGGCATCAACCATTCTGTTCCATTTCCCCAAACGTAAAGGTATGCCTGCGGTAGATGTCACCTGGTATGATGGTGTCAACAACCTGCCTCCTCTCCCGAAAGGATATGGTGTTTCCGAACTGGATCCAAATATTCCGGCAGCAGGTGGCAACAGTCTTCAGGCTTCCACACTCAATCCAGGTAAGATTATTTACAGCAAGGATCTGATCTTTAAAGGGGGCACACACGGTAGCACGCTTTCGATCATACCTGCGGAAAAAGCCAAAGAGATGGAGTCCAAACTGCCTGAAGTGCCTAAGATGGGATCCAACCACTACAAAAACTTTTTGTTGGCATGTACCGGAGTGGAGAAGACCCGTTCGCCGTTTGAGACCTTTGGACCTTTGAGTCAGGTCTTTTCATTAGGTGTGATGGCTCAACGTCTGAACACCCGTATCGAGTTTGATCCGGAAACGAAGACGATTACAAACAACCCATTCGCTAATGCCATGCTGACTGGTATACCACCGCGTTCAGGATGGGAACAGTATTATAAAATTTAATTGCATACAACACTACACATGAAAAGTAATCTGATACTTGCAGCAGCACTGCTGCTGTCGGTAAGCCTAAGTGCGAAAGGACCACAATGGGCCTCCTTGTTTAATGGGAAGAATCTGAAAGGCTGGACAGTACTCAATGGTACTGCTGAATATAAGGTAGAAAACAAGGCTATCATCGGAACATCCAAAACGGGTACGCCCAACACGTTTCTCTGTACCGAAAAGACGTATGACAACTTTATTCTGGAATTTGAGTTTCGCATTGATGACGGTATCAACTCAGGCGTACAGTTTAGAAGCGAGAGTCTGCCGACTTATAACAACGGACGCGTCCATGGTTACCAGTTTGAAATCGATCCTTCTACCCGTGCCTGGTGTGGAGGTATCTATGATGAAGCCCGCAAAGGATGGCTCTATCCGCTGACGGAAAACCCAGCTGCGCAGACTGCATTCAAAAACAAGGAATGGAATACGGCACGCATCGAAGCCTTCGGTACCAATATGCGTACCTTTATCAATGGTATTCCTTGTGCTAACCTGACGGATGATCAAACGGCACGCGGCTTTATCGCCCTGCAAATTCACCAGGTGGATCGGGGAAATGACGGCAAGACGATCGGCTGGAGAAATATTCGTATCTGTACAAAGGACGTGGAGAAATATCTGACTCCTACTTCGGGAGTGGCACCGTTGGTAAGCAACGAACCTAATTTCCTTACTGAACGGGAGAAGAAAGAAGGCTGGAAACTCTTGTGGGATGGGAAAACAACCAATGGATGGAGAGGTGCCAAACTGGATGGCTTCCCTCAGAAAGGTTGGACGATGAAAGACGGTATCCTGACTGTTACAAAGAACGATGGCAAGGAATCGGCTTTCGGAGGTGACATCGTGACCACCCGGGGATATAAGAATTTCATTCTGAAGGTTGACTTCAAGATCACGGAAGGCGCCAACAGTGGTATCAAGTATTTTGTGGACACCAAACTCAACAAAGGAGAGGGTTCCGCAATCGGTTGTGAGTATCAGATCCTTGACGATGAGAAACACCCGGATGCCAAGCTTGGAGTCAAAGGAAACCGCACATTGGGTTCGCTCTATGACCTTATCCCTGCACCTACAAGAAAACCATTTGTCTTTGCAGAGTATAACACTGCAATGATCGTGGTAAATGGCAACATTGTAGAACACTGGCTCAATGGCACCAAACTTATTACCTACGAACGGAACACCCAGGAATGGAATGCTCTTGTTGCTTACAGTAAATATGCCAACTGGCCAAACTTTGGAAATGCAGATGAAGGTCTTATCCTGCTGCAAGACCATGGCGATCAGGTCTCTTACAAAAACGTAAAGATCAAAGAGCTGCCTTGATAAAAGAAGACCCCCGTCCGCAAGACGAGGGTTCTTTGTTTTTAGATGCACTTGTGGGTCATGATCTCCAGTATCAGCTTATCCGTTTCATTCATTCCCTGCGAACCGATCAGTACGAGGTTGTGAATACTTTTCTCGACATCATCATCGATGATACCTTCTACCGACTCTACACATTCATTTTCCATTGCCAGCATAGCTGAGAAAAGAGCCGTCGACACCCCACTGGTTAGTTTGAGCGCACAACTCGGTTTGGCTCCGTCGCATACCATCCCGGTCAAATTGGCAATCATGTTCTTGACGGCATAGGTGATCTGCTCGTAAGAGCCACCCATCAGATAGGTGATGCCACAGCTCGAACCTGTGGCGGCAATGACACAACCGCACAAAGCAGACAATCGTCCCATGCTTTGTTTGATATAGATGACAGTCAGGTGACTCAACATCAATGCGCGAATCAGTTGCTCTTCTCTTACTCCGCTCTTCTCCGCATAGACTACAACCGGAAGGGTGGCCGAAATTCCTTGATTACCGCTTCCCGAGTTGCTCATCACCGGCACCATCGCTCCTGCCATTCGTGCATCGCAAGCGGCTGCTGTATAGGAAAGTATCACGGGGAAAAGACCCTCTCCCATCATCTTCTGTTGATGGACCTCATTGAGCATTTTACCGAGACCGTGTCCATAGGATTTCCCTTTTTGAAGCGCAAACTCTGCCGCACCTTTATTGAGGCGTGCGGACTCAAGGATAAAAGCAATCTCTTCCAACGGCGACTCCATCGCAAACTCATACACCTTGCTGAATGAGAGTTCCGGCGAACCAGTTTCCTCTTGCTCAGAAGTCTGCTGTCTGTTGAGCAAGATCTGTTCCCCTTTCGCCTCATAGACAAAGTAGGTATGACCTCCGGCAATAACAGCCGTTGCACGCTCTGATCCTGCCGAGCAGACGACTTCTATATAAAGTTTCTCTGTTGTATTTTCTTTGAGACTAATCTGAATCACTTTCGCGTCGATCAGTTGCTTTCCACGTTCCACATCTGACGGCGTCACATCCTTGAGTACTTCCAGCTGGTAAGAAGCCTTGCCTATTAAAGCACCCAATGCAATAGCTATTGGAAGGCCTGACATTCCTGTGCCAGGAATACCTACACCCATTGCGTTTTTCAGAACATTCGCACTCAGATAAACGTCAATGGAAGTGGGTTGAACACCGAGTATTTCACAGGCACGTGCAGTGCAAAGTGCCACCGCAACCGGTTCGGTACATCCAATGGCAGGAATTACCTCTCTTTTAACCAAGGCGATAATCCTCTCTCTTTCAGTCTTTTCTATCATATAAAGATTATTTGGTTCAATGCGGCAAAGATAATGAATTCTGATTTGTCGGAGATAGGATTACCGGACTGTTTCAGGTGTGATCTCAAATTCCAGATCCCCGAAACCAATCATCGCGTTAAACAATCGGATCTTCGGATAGCAAACTATCTCTTGTACGAAAATATCCCTCTCGACAATTACCTTCTGACACAACAGTTCACCTCTTCGTGTGCCATAGAGCATGGGGGTCATTGGAGTAAACCATGTGGTGCCCTCTCCTAAAGCAATGTTACAATAGGAGGTATCTGTAAGCAAACCGTTGCGTATGAGCAGGACATCATCACACTCCTCACGCAAGGCAAAGGCACGATTGTACTCCGTGCGATCGGCATGCTTATAGCATGACGGTTCAACGCACGTATCTACCAGTCGTAAGGATCTGATTGCAGGCAAAGCATAAGGCAGATACTCCACTTGACGCAGCTGTTTATCATAGACCAGCCGACATTTGTAGGTTCCATACCCCACTGGGATTTCACTTGCAGAAAGAATCTCTTCCAACAAGAGGGAAGCCACATCGGGGAAGAACTGCTGAAAGGTCCTATTTACCCGTGCCTGATGCCCTTCAAGGTTCAGATATTTGCCCTGGGCAAACTGTATGGTTTCAAGAAACTGGTACATAAATCTTCTGTATTAATTCGTTATATTCACTGTCGCACTGACTCTGAGAGGTAACTCCGCCCCCACTTTTAAAGACGAGATGATCCCCTTGTTGTTCGATGTAACGGATCATGACCGCACTCTCCATGTCCAGACCATCGAAGTAGCCACAGACGCCAGTATAAAAGCCTCGGTCATAACCTTCGGCCTGTCGGATGATGTCAAGCGTTTTCTCTTTGGGAGCTCCACAGATCGAACCGGCCGGAAGTAAACTGAACAAGATATCTCCTATCCGCTTCTGATAGTCGGCTGGGAGATCTCCTTTTATCTCCGAACTTACCTGCAGGAGGTCTGTCTGCATCGTCCGTATTCTTTCTACAAAACGAAACCTTGTCACCCGTACATTGCCGGCCACCATACTGAGATCATTACGGATCAGATCAACAATCGTAGCATGTTCGGCAAGTTCCTTTTGATCGTTCAGAATCTGCTCTTCGGCTTGTTCCAAAGTCGCATCAATGGTTCCTTTCATCGGACAAGAAACGATTTCACCCTTTCGAATCGTTACAAAGGTTTCGGGAGAGAGCACCAGAAAAGTATCTTTCAGCCACAACTTGTACTTCGCTGAACTCCGTTGATAGAGTTCCAAAAGCGAATAATTGGTAGTCAGAAAAGAGGGCTGAGTCAGGTTGGTCAGAAAGGAATTGCCCGACCGTATCTGACTCACCACATACGTAAACCGTTGTTGATACTCTTCTTTCGAAACAGGTGTTACCTCCCATTGCAGGAGCTTTTCCTGGATTTCTAAAGCAGAAGCAGCCGTACCCTCCTTACCGATCTGAAAACGAATGAATTCGGGATCAATCTTGTCCTCTTCAATCACATAGCCCTGTCGAGCTTCATAATCAATGATAAACAAAAACGGCATTCCTCCTCCTGCCAGATCATTCATTCGCTCACGAAGTGATTCTCTGTCAAGCAATTCATGAGGGATGCCTTGTCTCACTGTTTTATTCATTTTTGTTCATAAAGTCTTGTTTCAGATCCTGTCTCAACACTCAATCGGGCAAAGATAAGTGAAAATAGCTGAAGGCCTGTTTCGCACTGATAATTATTAATTATAAATTTGCAGCTAATAATCTTTGGAGATAAAAGACTTTAATAACGAAACAAATTATGAGAAATCTTTGGATAGGCTGTGCATTTGCAACATTCCTTCTTGGGACAACGACGAGCCACTCAAAAACAGTCTGGCAAACAGACAACGAGCAAATCACTTCCATCACAGGCGATCTCCTGATCAGTGGTGTTTATCCGCACCTCACCACGTATTCACATGCACGTGAAAATGGGATATATGGATATGGCGATGAGTGTGGT
>JAQUZH010000129.1 GCA_028691445.1 Bacteroidales bacterium
GATGAAACAAGAAATAATTATAGCCGGTTTCGGCGGACAGGGAGTGCTTTCCATGGGAAAGATCCTTGCATATTCCGGGTTGATGGAAGGCAAAGAGGTAAGCTGGATGCCTTCGTATGGACCGGAACAACGTGGTGGTACAGCCAATGTCACTGTGATCCTGAGCGACGATCGAATCAGTTCGCCTGTGTTAAACAGCTTTGATATTGCCGTTGTACTCAACCAACCTTCCATGGATAAGTTTGAATCAAAAGTCAAACCGGGTGGAATCCTGATCTTTGACGGTTATGGCATTCGCAAACTTCCTACTCGTACCGACATTCATGTCTATCGCATTGATGCCATGGATATAGCTGCGGGTATGGCAGATGCCAAAGCGTTTAATATGATTATCCTCGGTGGATTGTTGAAGATCAGTCCGATGGTCAAACTGGAAAACGTGTTGCTCGGACTGAAGAAGTCACTTCCTGAAAGACATCATAAACTGATTCCTATGAACGAACAGGCCATTCTGAAAGGGATGGAGTCTGTAGTGAAACTCTGAATCGTTTCAATATAAAAAAATGAGAGGGTGCATCGAAAGATGCACCCTTTTCTTTTATTACCCGAGTTCGCATATAGTAGCTTTGAAATAAGAAATGTGACAGGAAAAGATTGAAAAGTTCTGCGTATAGCAAAAGAATATGGACCGCATCTCTTTATCAATGAGTGAGTGTGTTCTTCTTTCTAGTTCGGTTTATTTCAGATTTTCTTTGTAAATATCCGATGATTCAGTTTGTTATTCCAAAAAATAATTACTTTTACAGCGATATTTTAGAAACCTTGATTTTTGAATAGAAATTAGGTTTACTTTCATTGATCGTGTTTTATACGTTCTGTACTTGTTGATTACCAAAACCACGAAAACAAATGAGACCTATTTTCCTCTTATTGCTTCCACTACTGATCGGATGCACCCATGTACAAAACAAAGAAAATAAGTCGGCAAATGCCGATAGTCAAAACGGACTCGTCACTTTCCATCTGAATGCCCCGCCTTCTAAAGTTGAACCGCTACTACTCTCTGAACTAGCGGACAGTGTGAGTTATGTGGCGTTGGAGACAACGAAGGAGACTCTGACCAAAGATGGGATACGGTATGGTGACCGTTACTATTGCTGTTTTGAAAGTAATATTCTTTGCTTTGATAAGACTGGAAAGTTTTTGCATCAGGTTGGTCAAGTCGGAAGAGCCCCACATGAGTATTTTAAGTCTCGCAATTTTTTCAATACCTTTAAGGTTGATGTTACAAATAATTGGGTCTATTGTTTTTCAACTGATCATCGCACACTCATCTATGACGAAAATGGGAAGTATGTAAAGACTCTGACAGGCGAATTTTATAATTATCCTTGCAAATTAGTCTACAACCATCTCATCTATTTCGGGGCTGAGTCTGCAATGTTAAATCCAATTACCATTGTAGATGGACGAACAAACAAAAAAGTGAATATTGACAGATTCAGTAAAGAGTTTGTAAAAGAATGGAATCAGAAATTGACGGATGAGGCTCAAGAATATATTAAAATGAATAAAAGTCCAATTATTTTGCGAGTAATGCAGCCCGTTTCATATCAGACTAATGATACATATTATGAATGGAATGTATTTGAACATGATACAGTATATAAGGCACATGATGGTATAGTCTCTCCACTTTGTCTGATATGCCCGATAAATAAATTTGAATTCAAAAGTATGTTTGTCAATAAAGGAGAGGGTGTGAATTTAAATAATCAACCGCTCATTCTTGGAATGCATGTATTTAAAGAAAAACTTCTCTTGTATGTACAATACGACCCATCTGAAGCTCATAATTACTGGGTTGTGTGCAACTTAAAAGATGGCAATGTGACATACCACACTAACTATATCATAAATGACTTAGATGGAGGGCCCAATATTCTGGCTAGCAATGATATTTATAGTATCTCTGTTGAAGATCTCAAAAACGATAAAGAAATATACGACAGCTACTTTACTGAAGGAGTGAAGGCAAAGCTCAAAGATCAGGAAGGCAAGTTTCAGCGTCTTCTTGAATCATTGGCAGATGATGCTAATCCAATTGTCCGTACCTTTCATTGGAAAGAATAAAGCGCTGATAGTATGAGTGATTCATAAAATTATTATCTTTGCTCTCTTTATCAGGATGAAAAACGTTTATGAATTACTCTTCTCATGCTATTTGGACTACACTACAGAAGACGGGCGCATTAGTTGCCATGATCTTGATGTGTCTTTCCTGTTCAAAAAAACCGGAAACAGTTTTGCTGAACAGCGGTTGGCAATTTACGCAGGCGACTAAAAAAGAGTGGCGCGATGCGGTAGTCCCGGGAACTGTTCACCAGGACCTGCTGAGATATAAGCTCATACCAGATCCCACTATCGGAACGAATGAAAAAGAGATCCAATGGGTCGAGAATGAAGACTGGATCTATCAGACTCAGTTTGAAGTCTCTTCTTCTCAGCTCAGCAGAGGCGATGCGCTGCTTACTTTCGAAGGGTTGGATACCTATGCCGATGTTTATCTCAATGACTCACTGATACTCCGCTCAGACAATATGTTTGTCGGATATTCGCTCTCGGTGCACGACTATTTAAAGAAAGGAACCAATCACTTACGTCTTTATTTCCATTCTCCGATTACGTTTGTGATGCCCCAGTATGAAGCCAATGGGTTTGAATATCCCGCTGATAATGATCACAGTGAAAAGCATCTAAGCGTCTATTCCCGCAAGGCTCCTTATCATTTCGGATGGGACTGGGGGCTTCGAATGGTGACGAGCGGGATCTGGCGGCCTGTTTCACTTACTTATTATGATGTGGCAAGAATAGCTGACTTTCATGTGAACCAGTTGGCTGTCGATGAGAAAATAGCAACGATTAGCAATGAGATTACCATCCATTCATTGAAAAACACGTGGGCGAATGTCACGGTAAAAGCTACGCGCAATGAGCAGGAGATCGTCGCTTCGAGACCAGTTCGACTGGTGAAAGGCGAGAACAAAGTGACCCTTCCGATGGAGATACGCGATCCGGAACGATGGATGCCCAATGGCTGGGGAACGCCAGCGTTATATGACTTTACGGCTTCTGTCTCTGTGCTGACTCAGAAAGTGGCTTCCCAAACGGAGCGTATCGGGTTGCGGACGATTGAGGTGATTACTGAAGAAGACAGCAACGGCGAGTCGTTCTATTTCAAGGTGAACGGAAAGCCCATGTATGCAAAAGGGGTCAATTACATTCCCACTGATCTCCTTTTGCCTCGTGTTACGGATTCCATCTATCACCGCACATTCGAAGATATTCAGGCATCCAATATGAATATGGTCCGTGTGTGGGGTGGAGGTGTCTATGAAGATAACCGCTTTTATAACGAGGCGGACGAACATGGCATTCTGGTTTGGCAGGATTTTATGTTTGCCTGTACGCCCTATCCGACGGATTCTGCTTTTTTGAGTAAAGTGTCTGCGGAGGCTGATTATAATATCCGTCGATTGCGCAATCATGCCTGTATGGCCATGTGGTGTGGTAATAATGAAATACTGGAGGCTTTGACCTATTGGGGGTTACAGAATACGTATCACTACAGTGACAGTATCATGCAGGGCTTTACAAAAGGGTATAACCGTCTTTTCCGTGGATTGCTTCCTGCGAAAGTCATGGAACTTGATTCAAACAAATATTATGTACATGGTTCGCCGTATGTCGCCAACTGGGGCAAACCGGAGTTGTTTGCTATTCGCGATGTGCATGACTGGGGGGTATGGCACGGAAGAATGCCTTTTGAGGCCTTTGAAGAACGGAAGAACCGTTTCTCCAGTGAGTTTGGTTTCCAGTCTTTCCCGGAGATGAAGACCATCGCCACCTTTGCCACTCCTGCCGATTACCAACTGGAGTCGGAGGTAATGAAAGTGCATCAGAAGAGCTATATTGGGAATACGGCCATCCGTCAATACATGGAAATGTATTATCAGGTACCGGAGAAGTTTGAAGATTTTGTGTATGTCGGACTCGTGATGCAGGGGATGGGTATGCGCATGGGCTTTGATGCACAGCGTCGCAATCGTCCCTATTGCATGGGCACTGTGTATTGGCAGCTCAATGATTGCTGGCCGGTCGTTTCGTGGTCGAGCATTGACTTCTATGGTAACTGGAAAGCGTTGCAATATCAGGCGCAACGGGCTTTTGCTTCGCCGGCACTGAGCTTTAAGGATAATGCCGGAACGCTTCAATGTTATGTGCTGACGGACACACTGATGAATATGGAAGCGAAATGTCGCTTCCGCCTGATCTCCTTTGAAGGACAGGTGTTGAGTGAAGAGATGATTAATATCCCGATACCAGCCAATGCCTCTTCCTTATTTGCTGAATATCCTGTGGAATCATTGATCAAAGAAGATCAGAAGAGAAACTGTTGTTTGGAAGCTGTGGTCACTGATTTGGGAGGAAAGGAACTGACCCGACGTCTTTTCTTCTTCTGCAAGCCAAAGGAGATGCAATTGCCTGTGCCGACGATCGCCAAAGAGCTGACGTGTGAAGATGGAAAATATACCTTGAAGCTGAAGTCAGACAAACTGGTAAAGGATCTGTTTGTTGAGATTCCGGTGCAGGGTGCGCGGTTTAGTGATAACTTCTTTGATCTGCTTCCGGGTGAGGAGAAAGAAGTAATCATCACTTCTCCACAGCTTTCTGCTTCCAAAAAGGAACAAGTGACTCTTCATCATTTACGGCAAACTTATAAATAAAGATACAATACGTTGATACTAAAATATATAACAAACAAAATACTCGGACTGAATTATTTACTAACTAAATTTAATGAATGAATTTGCTCAAAAGACTAGTGCTGCCTTTGTTTGCAGTAATCCTTTTTTCTTCTGGTATCAGTAGTAGAAATGTGGCCTATTATCAAGTGATTCCGTTGCCGCAAGAAATTGTACAAACCGAACAAACAGCGTTTACTTTGAATAAGAAAACCCGGATCGTCTATACGCCCGGTAATGAGATGCTGAAAAAGAATGCCGAGTTTCTGGCTGAGTATATCCAAAGTGCCGTCGGACTCAAACTAAAAGTGCAAGCAGGGAATGGAAATGCCCATTCAATAATTCTGAGCACCGGACTGGATAAGCAGAATAAAGAGGCTTATACGATCACTGTGTCAAAAGAAGAGGGCGTGAAAATAAACGGTGCTTCGGAAGCCGGAACATTTTATGGTGTGCAGACCATCCGTAAGTCATTGCCCGAACATGCTTGTGCTTCGGTTCTTTTTCCTGCTGTGACCATCAATGACCAACCTCGTTTTGGCTACAGAGGTATGATGCTCGATGTATGCCGTCACTTTATGACTGTGGACGAGGTGAAAAGATTTATTGACATGATGGTTTTGCACAATCAGAACATTTTTCACTGGCATCTCACGGAAGATCAGGGATGGCGTATCGAGATCAAGAAATATCCTCGCCTGACAGAGATTGGTTCGATGCGAAAGGAGACTGTTGTTGGTCACAAGAACGAATCGTTTGATGGCATTCCTCACATAGGTTTCTATACACAGAAACAGATCCTTGATGTACTTGACTATGCGAAACAACGTTATATCACAATCATTCCGGAGATTGATATGCCGGGTCACATGGTTGCAGCTATGACTGCTTATCCTTATTTGGGTTGTACCGGCGGACCGTATGAAGTGCGTACGTCATGGGGTGTTGCCAAAGATGTACTCTGTATCGGTAAAGAGAGTACGTTTGAATTTATTGAAGATGTATTGACTGAGGTGCTTGAACTTTTCCCTTCTCAGTTTATTCATATCGGAGGCGATGAGGCTCCAAGAGATCGCTGGGCTGCTTGTCCGCAATGTCAGGCTCGCATCAAAGCGGAAGGTCTGGAAGCAAAAGACGGTCATTCTGCTGAAGATCGTTTGCAGAGCTATTTTACTACACGGGTAGAGAAGTTCTTGAATGCTCACGGACGTCGCTTAATTGGTTGGGGTGAGATCCTTGAAGGTGGACTGGCTCCTGATGCAACGGTTATGTCATGGAAAGGTGTGACAGCCGGTATTAAAGCGGCTCAACAGAATCATGATGTGGTGATGAGTCCTAACTCGCATGCTTACTTTGATCGCTATCAAACGAAAGATACCGAGAATGAACCGGATGCTTTTGGTGGCTTTGTTCCGGTAGATGTTGTCTATAGCTTCGAACCGTTAGCGAAAGAGCTGACAGCTGAACAACATAAACATATTCTTGGTGTACAGGCCAATGTGTGGACAGAGTATATTCCAAACTTCAAGCAGGTTGAATATATGTCATTGCCACGTATGGCTGCAATATCTGAGGTAATGTGGACGAACCCTGAAAGAAAGAACTATCAGAAGTTCCTGACTCGCTTGCCACGTCTCATCGATATCTATGAGGCTTTGGACTACAAGTATGCTACGCATATTTTTGATGTGCCAACGAAGGCTCCTGCAAAGAAATAGTCGTGTGTGGGGATTGCAGGTCAAGCCCGCAATGACGGATTGCTTCAACGACCGAAGGAACGGTGATTGGAGTATTGTAAGTCAAGCCCGCAAGGATGGGTGATCCAATAAAGAAAGGAAGAAAGGCTGTGAGTTGAAAGTTCTCACAGCCTTCTTTTTTTGGCTCAGAAGAAAGATTCCTGTTTCATCTTGCGTGGATATTGCAACTTTTGGTTAAGTTTGCGCATCTAATAATAAATCAATGACCATGCGAATCAAACAGTTACTGAATGTTCTCTTGTTTGCCACCTCTTCACTCTCTCTCTTTTCTTGTGGTAATTTGATTCCTGAACGGGAAAACTACATTCAATATGTCAATCCTTTTATCGGTGGTTCGGCCACCGGTCATACTTTCCCGGGTGCATGTCGCCCGTTTGGATTGATCCAGGCAAGTCCGGAAACCAATGCGATAGGATGGGATTACTGTTCGGGCTACCGCTTTTCTGATTCTTTGATATGGGGCTTTTCACAGACACACCTGAATGGAACCGGATGCATGGATCTGGGAGATATCTTGATTCAGCCTGTGAGCGGACTTCGGGTGCGCGACGATTATAAGAGTACCTTCGACAGTGCTTCGCAAAAAGCTTCTCCAGGCTATTATGCTGTTCATCTCAATCAGCCGGATGTGTTTGCTGAGATTACCGCGACGGCACATGTTGCCATGTATCGCTTTACCTATGCCAAAGAGGATACGACTTCGTTGATGGTGGACTTTCAGCATGGTCTGGTGAACAGCGAACAGTCGTATCGTGGACGTGTGAGCACGTTTACTATTCAGAAGAAAGATGCGTATACTTTTACGGGTGAGACTCGCCGCAGCATGTGGGTCAATCGTTCGTTTGCTTATGTGTTGAAGTTTGACAAACCGGTGACTGATTACATCGAACTGGCTCCCAAGGAAGGGGAGGTAGGCAAACGTGTGGTCTTTACCTTTGACCTCAAGAAGGGGGATGACCTGAAAGTGAAAGTGGCGCTTTCTACAACGAGTGAGGAAGGGGCGGCAAAGAATATGGAAGCCGAACTCTCTTCGTGGAACTTTGACCGTACGCTGAGTACCGCGCAGCTCGAATGGAATAACTATCTGAAACGGGTGCGGATGACCGGCACACGCGAACAGAAGGAGAACTTCTATAACTCTTTTTATCACATGCTGATTCAACCGAACAATATCGCCGATGTGGATGGAGCGTATCGTGGGGTGGATGACTCGGTGGCTCATGCAAAGGGGAATGAGTATTATTCTACTTTCTCCTTGTGGGA
>JAQUZH010000130.1 GCA_028691445.1 Bacteroidales bacterium
AGAAGCACCAGAGTTTTTCCAATCAACGATATTACATAATACTGCGTAACTGCAGTACTGTATCTTGCCATCCGCCTCCGGTCGTAAGTAGTTGTTCCAGCACCAGCGTCCGCTGGCAGATCTCATTTTTGTCCCACGCCAAACTGCAGAAATCAGACACAGCGCCCAAAACCGTAGAAGCCAATATGGAGCTCGTACCCAGTCCGGAGCCGGCAGGAACGGCAGACAAGAGTGTAATTTCGATGCCTGAGCCAAAACCAGTCAACTGATCCTGAAGTGAAGGATACCTTTCCGCCGAGAAACGGGGAGAAAAGCCAGCCAACACCAACGCGGCTTTCGGAATGGAAAAAGGAGAACCCACCTTATTAAATTGCAGAAGTTCCTCGTAGGTGGACAGTTCCTCTCTGGCTCCCAGATCAATTGAGCGAAGGATCACTTTCTTCTCACTACACGATTTGACATAGACCTGCAAAGGCGGTTGTCCGTTTAATTCAATGGCTATATTCACCACATTACCTCCCTCATTGAGGCAGTAAGGAGGAGTATCTGTCCACCCTCCCGCCAGATCAATGCGCACCGGACTCCTTCCCCACACGATCTGATCTTTGAAGATATCCAGACGAGGCTGTTGTTTAATTTCCATCACCGGAGCGGTCAGTCCCTCGCGTAAAAGAGCAAAAGCCTTCTCCTCTTCTTCTTTAAACGGAACTCCTTTCAACTGTTGCAAACGGGCCCTGAACATCTGATCGTGAATACGTGTCATCAAAGGCACACTCTCCGGAAGAGGGCTGGGCGCAGGAATGTCATGTTGTGCAAACTCACCGGCAGCATCATCCAGATTGAGTTGAAAGAAGACGCTCTTTTCAAAGTTCTTAGCAAGGGCAGGCCAGTTGAGCGCACGAAACGATTCTCTCTGTTGATTCAGCCGAAGGAGATTTGCAGAAGCAGAAAGCTGATCAGCAGAAAGCCGTTCACTTTCCATCCACAACCGTTTACCTTCCATCAGTCCCGGCTCTCCTATCATCCACCGACACAGCAGACCTGCCTCTTCCACGGTGTTCACGACAGGAAAAAGAGCCATCGCCTGCAAGTCTTCAGTACATTGCAGATCAACTTGAGAAGGATGAATGTCACGATCGATAAACCACTTTAGCACGGGAACTCCCATCCACAGGGTCTTTTCTGAATAAAGATCCCCTTTGAAAGCATCATTGTATCCATACGGACGCACCGCATATCCTTCTTCGGCAATAGGCACGATATCCAAACAAACACCAGAAGGAAGTTCGATGGCCCAGTCATTGTCCGGTACGCCGGTAATTAAATGTTTGTCGTGCAGTCTCCATTGCGCACCGATCACACTATTTTCCACCCAGAGTTCAGAGTTGGCCTCTGTCAGTTGACATCTCACATCCGCATTCTGAACAAACATCGCAGGATGCGGTTTGATCTTATGGTGCATGATGGCCCGTTGGTCATTCACAATATTTTGAACGGAGAGGGTAGACGATATCAACTCGCGGCTGGTGCCATAGTGATAAAACTGTCCCCCCTGCAGAGGCAGAATAGCAACCTTCAATTGGTTCAGTTCCGGATCATCGATACGCGGATGAGCACCCAACGTAAGACCGAAATCAGAATAAAGATCGTAGTAAGCAATCTCCTTCTCACTCTTTTTCGAACGGGCACAAAGCAGTTCGACGGCACGATCGCTCAACAGCCAGATGCCAATATCCATCAGGAAGTAGTGTGTCTGCATTACGTTAGCAAGTTCCTCCACGGAAGGCTTCTGTAACATATAGTCCAGTACCTCGGGATGCTGTCGGTCTTGTACAAAGACGCCGTGGTTCTTTGCCAGAGAAGGATCCACCCACAAGCCATAACAGACCACATCCGCTTCAGGTATAGACTGCAAGGCACCTTCTACCCGAATATAGACATCGCCACTGGCAATCAGGGTGTTTAGTTTGGCCGGAGCTTTGCGCATGATGGACTCATAGAGCGGCAACTGAAGCGATAGCAGATTCTGCCGCAACTTCTGTCCGCGAGCCCAACGAAAAACAGGAAGAGGAGTCAGAATCTTACCCGAAGGGGCATACCCCGGCAGTCGGCGGCTTTGTCCCCCGGCATGCAACAAGATGCGTTTCTTTTTTCCCAGCCAATCCATAAACGGAATCATAGGATCTTCTTCCATACGACAAGCTTCCAATAGCCAAGTTGTACCCCCTCCCGATCCAAGTTTCTTACCAATGGGGTCAGAAGTGCAATACCATTCTGAGTGATCTACCTGTGCAATTTCATGAAAGTACTCCACCAGATTGGGCGGAAGGGATAATAGTTTCTGCATGATCCTTTGATTCTGTTAATTGCCAACAAAAATAATATTCTCTCCGTTAAGAAAAAAACAATTCACGAGATAACCTTTAACAGCCACTAGAAAAAACAGTTAGTGACTTCAAATCTCTAACTATTTACCTATATTTGCCACCATAAAACAAAATGCCACTTTATGACTAGACGCATCGCACAGTTATTTCTATCAGCCGCCGCCGTATTTCTCACAGCACAAATACTGCCGGGAGTGTACCTCGATGGCTTTGTTTCCGCCATTTGGGCGGCCTTGGTACTGGCCTTGTTAAACACGTTTCTGAAGCCCATCCTTCAGATACTCTCATTGCCGGTCACAATCCTGACATTAGGACTGTTTCTGATTATCATCAACACAATCATCGTGATGCTTTGCAGCGAAATACTCGACGGATTTGAAGTCTCGGGCTTTTTCCAGGGAATCTTGTTCAGTATCATCCTGACCATTATCACATCGCTGATTAATATGCTCTTCAAACCAACCGAAAATTAATATCCACCAATATTCTTACAATGAAAACATTATTTCTAAAAACATCGGCATGGCTTTTTGCATGCATGCTGATCACTCAAGGTGTTTGTGCTCAAGAAATTGACATAAAAGCCTACTACAAGTTTTACAACAGTCAGGGCGACGTCATGGACAATGGCGGTGTAACAGAAAACAACGCGAACATCTTTACGGTGAAAGAGCAGAAAGACAAACTCTCTCAAGTCTTTGCCCTTGAAATTGTGTCGCCGGGATGTTATGGTATTTCTCTTCCGGCCTATGAAAAAGGGATCGATAACGGAGGTGTTACCAGAGGCGACGGCAACTTGGTAATTCAGTGGGACAAGGACAAAGGGAATCCCAATCAACAATGGATCTTCAAGAAAGTAGCCGAAAGCACCTATACGATTACCAGCAGAAACAGCGGTATGAGTCTCACCTTCCGCAAAGACGGCAAGGTGATGCAGGCAAAGACAGACCCTTCAGACAAAGATCAGCAATGGGTACTGAAAACAACCAAAGCAAAGTTCCCAAAAGAGAAAAAAGCGGTCAGCAAGAATGATTGGGAGAACGAAACCATTTTTGGTATCAACAAAGAGCCCGGACGTAACTCGTTCTATCCTTTCTTGTCGAAAGAAGCGCTTCAAAAAGACCCTTCCTTCAACGAGCCATGGAACATGCCGGTAGCGGACAATTTCCTCTTGTTGAGCGGGAAATGGAAATTTAACTGGGTCAAAGAGCCTTCGCTCCGTCCTGAGACTTTTTACAAATCGAACTATGATGTTTCCGGTTGGAAAGAGATCAACGTTCCTTCTTGTTGGGAAATGGAAGGATATGGAACTCCTATCTATACGAATGTAACCTATCCTCACAAAAATCAGCCTCCGTTGATTCGTCCGGTTGAGGGTGAGGGTTGGACGATCAGCAAAGAACTTAATCCGGTGGGCTCCTACAGACGCAACTTTACAATCCCGGCTAATTGGGATGGCAAAGAGGTCTTCCTTCATTTCAATGGTGTGTATAGTGCCATGTATGTGTGGATCAACGGAAAGAAAGTGGGCTACTCGCAAGAATCATGTACCGATGCTGAGTTCAATATCACCAAATACATCAAACCGGGAGACAACACCATTGCTTGTGAAGTCTATCGCTGGAGTGATGGTTCCTATTTGGAAGATCAGGATATGTTCCGGTTGAGCGGCATTTACAGAGATGTCTATGTATATGCCACTCAACCGGTGCGTGTACGCGATTTTCATATCACAGACGTTCTTTCGGCAGATCTCAACAGTTCCAATATTTCAGTGGTCAGCACTGTAGCCAACTATGGTAAGATGGCCGGCACCTATGCTGTGGGCATCGAACTGCTAGATCCTCAGGGCAAATCAGTACTCAAAGCATCCAAGGAAGTGCCTGTTATCAAAAAGAACAAAGAGGGAAAAGTGACTGTCAATGCAACATTAAGCGGCAATATCGCTAAATGGAGTGCTGAGACACCCAATCTATACACGGTCATCGTAACCCTTTCCGACAACAAAGGGAAGGTGATCGAAGCCTCTTCATCGAAATATGGTTTCCGCAAGATTGAAATCAAGAATAAGAAGATTTATATCAACAACGAACTGGTTTTATTTAAAGGAGCCAATCGTCATGATATTCATCCACAACTAGGTAAAACCATTCCGGTATCCTCTATGGTTGAAGATATCTTGTTGATGAAACATCATAACCTGAATACGATCCGTACGTCTCACTATCCGAATGACCCTCGTATGTATGCGCTGTATGACTACTACGGACTCTACGTAATGGACGAGGCAAATGTGGAATGTCATGGAAACCACTCCATCAGTGGTACCGCAAGTTGGATTCCTGCCATGGTCGATCGTATGGTACGTATGGTACAAAGAGACAAAAACCACCCGTCCGTCACCTTCTGGTCGATGGGTAATGAGTGTGGTGGAGGCAACAACTTCCTGGAAATGTATAAAGCAGCCAAACTCATCGATCCGGTTCGCTATATTCACTATGAAGGAAAGAATGACGCTGCAGACATGGATTCACACATGTATCCTTCCGTAGGCGGTATGGCTTCATTTGACCAACAGCGGTCAGACAAACCTTATTTCTTGTGCGAATATGCGCATGCAATGGGTAACTCGGTAGGTAACCTGGCTGAATATTGGGACTACATTGAAAACAAATCGCAACGCATGATTGGTGGATGTATCTGGGACTGGGTAGATCAGGGTATCAACATGCAGGGACGTCCAACCAACGAGTATTATTATGGAGGCGATTTTGGAGACAAACCAAATGATTATGATTTCTGCTGCAACGGTCTGACTACTCCTGATCGTCAGGTGACTCCTAAACTACTGGAAGTAAAGAAATGCTATCAGTATATCAAAATCAAGGCTGTGGATGCGGCAAAAGGTACCATCCAGGTGGAAAACCGCTATGACTTCCTCAACCTGAATGAATTCAGACTTACCTGGAGTGTCTTGAAAGACGGCAAACCTATTGCAACCAATCAGATGGATGCTCCTGCTGCCAAACCCAATGAGATTGTATCTATTGAACTGCCGGTCAATGTGGTGATGGAAAAAGGTTCGGAGTACTTCCTGAATGTATCTTTCAGTCTGAAGAACAACACCGTTTGGGCGAAAGCGGGACATGTGGTTGCCGACGAACAGATGGCAATGAATGAGAGGCCTCAGCTGGTACTACCGATTGCATTAGAGAATGCAACGAAGCCAGAGGTTACTACCAAGAGCAACATGACAACTGTCAAAGGCAACGGCTACAGTGTTACGTTCAATCGTCAGACAGGTATTCTTACCTCTCTGGTGTATAACAACAATGAGATGATCTTCAAGAGCGAAGGTCCGACATTCAGCTGGTTCCGTTCGATTAACAACGACAAACGTGGCTACGGGGAAACAACAGTTGCCTTGAAAGGTTTCTCTGTATCCAGTGGTATGGAAGGCTTCGTGACTGTAACGACAGAGATGGAGGCAACTATTGCCGGTCAACGCAATGGTGGTACCTACCCCTACACGGTTGCTTATACCATCTATGGCAACGGTACAATCGATGTAACGGCACAGTTTAAGAGTTCGGCAGAAGCTTACCGTATCCCTCGCTATGGACTCTCTTTGAGTTTGATGCCGGGCATGGAACAGGTAGAATATTATGGCGAAGGTCCTCACGAAAACTATTGGGACAGAAAAACCAGCAGTTATTTCGGGCAATACAAGACGACCGTTACCGGCATGGAAGAGTCGTATGTACGAAGCGAATCCATGGGTAACAGAGAAGATGTACGTTGGGTTGCTATCAGCAACGCAGCCAACAAAGGGATCAAGATCACTTCCAAAGATAAGCTGAACTTTACCGCACTGCACTTTACCGACAATCAGTTATGGAATGATCTGAAGCATGGTCATGAGTTGAAGAACAACCGCCTGCAACAGACCATCCTCAATCTGGATTGCATCCAGCGTGGTATTGGTAACGCAAGCTGCGGTCCTGGCCCACTTCAAGAATATGAGATTCCTACGAACACAACACTCAGTTATTCGTTCCGTATCGAACCGATAAAATAAGAACCGTATTTTTCTTTCCCTCAAGAGGTCTCTTGTCTGGCACCAGACAAGAGACCTCTCTTTTATTATATCCGGCAGTCAGCACGGTTGCTAAATCTAGCGACAAACAGGAAGATCGTTCTCATGGATCACCTTCTTGTATCTATTCGCAAACCATTGATTAGCGAAATAAAAAAATTAATCGTAATTTTGTGGGCTTAATGAAGAATCTATATAACACATGATAGAATGTATTTACATAAAGAATTAGAAACAATGCCTCGCGCTGAACTGCAGAAACTTCAGCTCGAGCGTTTGAAGAAGACCATTGACCTAGCGCAAAACTGTCCCTTCTACGCAAAGATATTTAAAGAAAAAGGGATTTCTTCGGCTACAATCAACAGTTTGGACGATCTGAAAAAGATTCCTTTCACAACAAAAACGGATCTGCGCGACAATTATCCTTTTGGTCTGGCTTCTGTGCCACTCTCAAAAGCTGTTCGTCTGCACTCCTCTTCGGGTACTACAGGCAATCCGACCGTCATACTTCACACACAGAAGGACCTTGACGAATGGGCCAATGCAGTAGCACGCTGTCTGTATATGGTCGGACTACGTAACACGGACGTCTTCCAAAACTCATCCGGCTATGGTATGTTTACAGGAGGGTTGGGTTTCCAGTACGGCGCCGAACGACTTGGTGCGCTGACTGTGCCTGCTGCGGCCGGCAACAGCAAGCGTCAGGTCAAGTTTATCGTTGACTTTGGCACGACTGCTATCCATGCAATACCCAGTTATGTGACCCGTTTGGCCGAGGTGATCAAAGAAGAGGGCTACGATATTCAGAAAGACACCAAACTGACGACGCTTATCATTGGAGCGGAGCCTCATTCAGAGGAACAACGCAAACGAATTGAAGAGACGATGCATGTAAAGGCGTATAACAGTTTCGGAATGTCGGAGATGTGCGGTCCGGGAGTTGCTTTCGAATGCAAGGAACAGAATGGTCTGCATATCTGGGAAGATTACTACATCGTGGAGATCATTAACCCCGACACCTTGGAACCGGTGGCTGAAGGAGAGATGGGCGAACTAGTGCTTACCACCATCAATCGCGAAGCTATGCCGCTCTTCCGCTACCGCACACGCGATCTGACCCGTATCTTACCTGGCCAATGTCCTTGCGGACGTACTCATCACCGCATTGACCGTCTGAAAGGAAGAAGCGATGATATGATTATCCTCAAAGGAGTGAATATATTTCCTGTGCA
>JAQUZH010000131.1 GCA_028691445.1 Bacteroidales bacterium
TGGTGAACAAGCCGATCAAGTATGTGGGAACCGGTGAGAAAATGGAAGCGATTGACGTGTTCCATCCGCAACGTATGGCCGATCGTATCCTGGGAATGGGTGATATCGTATCGTTGGTAGAGCGTGCTCAGGAACAATATGACGAAGAAGAAGCCAAGAGACTGCAGAAAAAAATAGCCAAGAATCAGTTTGATTTCAATGACTTCATGTCGCAGATTCAACAGATCAAGAAGATGGGTAATCTGAAAGATCTGGCCTCTATGATACCGGGAGTCGGTAAAGCCTTAAAGGATGTGGAGATTGACGATAACGCCTTTAAAGGTATCGAAGCCATCATCCATTCCATGACTCCCAAAGAACGCGCTCATCCTGAAATTTTGAACGGAAGCCGTCGTCAGCGTATTGCCAAGGGAAGTGGAACTTCTATTCAGGAGGTTAACAAACTGATCAGACAATTTGACGAGACCCGTAAGATGATGCACATCGTGTCGCAATCGAAGAGTCCGGCTCGTTTGATGAGTGGAATGAAAAAACGTTAAGTCGCTTAATTCAAGAAAAATAACAAGAAATAGTATGCAATTAATCGATGGTAAAGCCATTTCTGCCCAGATCAAGCAAGAGATTGCCGCAGAAGTAGCGCAAATTGTGAACAATGGAGGTAAGGTACCTCATCTCGCTGCGATTTTGGTTGGTCATGATGGAGGTAGCGAAACCTATGTAGCCAATAAGGTAAAGTCGTGTGCGGAGTGTGGTTTCAAATCTTCTCTGATTCGCTTTGAGGCAGAGGTGACAGAAGAGACCCTGCTTGCCAAAGTACGTGAACTCAATGAAGATGCCGATGTAGATGGCTTCATTGTGCAATTGCCCTTGCCAAAGCATATCTCTGAGCAGAAAGTGATTGAGACGATTGACTATCGCAAAGATGTCGATGGCTTTCATCCGATCAACGTCGGACGTATGTCCATCGGTCTGCCTTGTTATGTGTCTGCAACGCCCAACGGTATCTTGGAACTCTTGAAACGATATAACATCGAAACCTCCGGCAAACATTGTGTGGTGTTGGGAAGAAGTAACATTGTCGGCAAACCGATGGCTTCGCTGATGATGCAGAAAGCCTACCCGGGCGATGCAACCGTTACCGTTTGCCACAGCCGTTCGAAGAACATTCAGGAAGAGTGTCTGCGTGCCGATATCATCATCGCGGCGTTGGGCCAACCTGAGTTTCTGAAAGCAGATATGGTCAAAGAAGGAGCAGTCGTTATTGACGTGGGTACCACCCGTGTGCCTTCCACGCTGACCAAGTCCGGCTTCAAACTGACCGGCGATGTGAAGTTTGATGAGGTGGCTCTCAAATGCTTGTTCATCACCCCGGTGCCTGGTGGAGTCGGACCGATGACCATTGTCTCACTCATGCGCAATACGTTGTTGGCTGGAAAGAAAGCGATATACAAATAACTACATAAAGAAACAGCTGCCATGCGTGTACTGCTTCTTTCAACTCTACTTTTGGTGTGCTGTTCTTGCGTCTCTCATTCGCAGGAGCAGCACGCTGCTTTCAATCAGCCTGTAGACAGCTTGCGTACCGATAGCATCACCCTTCTGTTTGCCGGCGATCTGATGCAGCACAAAGAGCAGATTGAGGCCGCACACAAAAAGGGAAACACGTATGACTATGCCGAATGCTTTCGGGAAGTTTGGGGACAGATCAGCAAGGCCGACATCGCCATTGGCAATTTGGAAGTGACGCTGGCCGGCGCGCCATACGGTGGTTATCCCTCCTTTTCCGCACCCGATCAGTTTTTGTTTGCTATCCAGCAGGCCGGTTTCGATCTGCTCACTACGGCCAATAACCACTGTTTGGATCGTGGAAGCCGAGGGGTAAACCGCACCAACAGGCTGTTGGATTCGCTTCACTTGTCGCGACTCGGAGCCTATCGCGACACAGCAGAACGTCAGCGTCTCTATCCTTTGACCGTTGAGAAGAACGGCTTTCGCATCGCCTTCATTAGCTATACAGAATTTACCAATGGCATTACCGCCAAGCACCCCACCGTCGTCAACTACATGGACAAGGCGGTGGTCGAAGCCGATATCGCCAAAGTAAAGCGTCTCTCGCCCGATCTGATCATTGCTTTTATGCATTGGGGCGTAGAGTATGCATCACAGCCGAACCAGAAGCAGAAAGCGTGGGCAGAATGGCTGCTTAGTAAGGGAGTGGCACATGTCATCGGTTCGCATCCTCACGTGGTTCAGCCGATGGAGCTACGGGTAGACTCCGCTACACAGTCACGTCACCTGGTCGTTTATTCGTTGGGCAACTTTATCTCCAATATGTCCGAGAGAGGCACTGATGGCGGACTCATGCTCCACCTTACCTTTGTAAAAGACTCAACCGTCAGACTGGCGAAGAGTACCTATCAGCCGGTGTGGACATGGCGTCCCCGTTTTGGGAGTACCAATTACAAAGTGATACCGGCGACAAAATATCCCGAACAATTACTCTCTCCCGTAGCCCGTTATCGCATGAATCAGTTTGTTTCTGATACACGCGCATTGATGAAAAACAGATTTGAGGAGTAGCAGAGGCCTCTTTTTAAGCGATGTCGAACGTATTATCGCATATTCTTTTGATTTTTGTAGGGGTATTTATTGGCAGAAACAAAGATTCTGTTTATCTTTGCACCGCAAAACAAAATGGTGGCTGTAGTTCAGTCGGTTAGAGCGTCGGATTGTGGTTCCGAAGGTCGTGGGTTCGAACCCCATCAGCCACCCATTCAAAAAGAAAGGTCAGTCTGTACAGGCTGACCTTTTTTGTGCGCTCTGCTCGACTGCTATTTCCGGATCAACTACAAAACAGGAGGATTTGTCGGATTATGCAAGATCTCGAGTTTCTAACAAATGTCCCTATTTAAAAAGTGACTTAACCTTTGCCGTCATTGCGGGCTTGACCCGCAATCCCCTTACTCACTCCTACGTGTTGCGTGATGAGCCGTACGTGGCGGAAACTGAGTATGTGGTCGCAGTTGGTCGGTCCGGTGGCTTCCATGTTTCTCTTTTTCCAATTCTGTAACTACTTGATTTCTAATCATAAAAGGGTTAGGCTTTTACCGAAAAAAACTATGGGAAAACTTTGGAAAAATATACGGAAGAAAGCAAAAAGTTTTCCCATAGTTTTGGGCAAAACTATGGGAAAACTTTTCAGGGGGTTTGGGACGCTTCTTTTTGGGACTCTTTAGGGTCACAAAGTTCGCCACTGTTTGTCATTGCGGGCTTGACCCGCAATGACAAACAGTGGCAGTCATCTTACTAATAGCTCTCCTGTTTCTGTGTAAGTCCATAAAGTCAGAAAAATCTAAGCGATACAGATGCATTAGTTGTTTTGTGGCGCAAAATATCTTTTATTTCCTGAAAGGAGAGATTTTTCATCCCGACATTCCAAGCGATTCGTCCCGTTAGCGTCTCAAACAGAAAGGGAGAAGATGGACGGATAAGCCTTTCTGCTTGTCGGGGCAGACTAAAATAGGCTCTTCGTGCGAAAAGAATTCGGAATAATGATGTATCTTTGCATCTTAATCGCATGAATAATGGTTGAGCGGATGAAAAATACCCCGGAAAGTTTATATTCAGTAGCATCGAAGCTGGCAATCCCATTGGCGGCTTACTTCATTGGTTTGTTCTTTTTGATGAATCTTGTCTATGTACAGAATCAATACGCTCTGATTCTGTTTGTTCTGATTCTGATGGTTCCCCTGTTGATATACAAGTACGCCAAAAAGTACCGCGATATGTTTGCGGGGGGCGTACTGAGTTACATGAACGCATGGCGCTTCTGTGCCACTCTGTTTATCTTTGCCGCTCTTTTGTTCTCTTTTTTCATCTATATCTACACCACTTTTCTGAATACAGAATATGCCTCCTGGATGATGCAGACTTCCATTCAATACCTGGAGCTCTATATCAAGCAGGCGCCCAAGGAAAGTGATATCGCTTTTGTAAAGGAGTGGCTGGAGAAGACCAAAGAACTTGCGTTGCCCACACCTATAGAGATGGCAGTGCAGACCTTTTGGATGGTGCTCAATAGCGGTTTTATAACGTCTTTTGTGGTTAGTTTATTCGTAAAGAAAAAACCATCCCGTTTTACTGACGACCAGCAAACCAACGATACAATAACTGAAGAATAACTTAACACTGAAATAGAAACATCATGGATATATCTGTTGTAGTTCCTTTGTATAACGAGGAGGAGTCGCTCCCCGAACTCTTTGCCTGGATCAAACGGGTCATGGAAGCTAATCAGTTTACGTATGAAGTGATTTTTATAAATGATGGCAGTACCGATTCTTCCTGGAAAGTTATCAAAGCGTTACAGAAAGAGTCTGATTGCGTAAAAGCCATCAAGTTTAAACGTAACTATGGCAAGTCACCCGCCTTGTTTTGCGGCTTTCGCAAAGCGGAAGGGGATGTTGTGATCACGATGGATGCCGATATGCAGGATAGTCCGGATGAGATTCCGGCGTTGTATCACATGATTGTGAAAGATGGATATGACTTGGTGTCGGGATGGAAGAAGAAAAGGTATGATCCACTCTCCAAAACGATTCCCACCAAACTGTTTAACTCTACTGCACGATTTGTATCCGGTATTCATCTGCATGACTTTAACTGCGGCTTGAAAGCCTATCGTAAAGAGGTGATCAAGAGTATTGAGGTATATGGTGATATGCATCGTTATATCCCTTTCCTGGCCAAGAACGCCGGTTTTAAGAAGATCGGAGAGAAAGTAGTCGAACATCGTGCGCGGCAATATGGTACAACGAAATTCGGATTGAACCGTTTTGTCAATGGCTATCTTGATTTGATGACGTTGTGGTTCCTTTCCCGTTTTGGCGTCAAACCGATGCATTTCTTCGGCTTATTGGGCAGTCTGATGTTTATCCTCGGATTCTTTGCCGTCATTGTCGTTGGTTCGATGAAGCTTTACAATATGTACAACGGTTTGCCCTACGGACTGGTTACCGAGTCTCCCTATTTTTATCTCTCGTTGGTGCTTATGGTACTCGGAACCCAGTTGTTTCTGGCCGGATTTGTCGGCGAACTGATCGCCCGCAATGCTCCGGAACGTAATAATTATAATATTGAAGAAGAACTCTGATATGGAACTAAAAGCGTGTATTGAGAATCGATTTTCTCTGCGTGAATATCAACCCAAGGCAGTGGAAAAAGAGACGATCATCCAACTGATTGAGGCTGCCCGCATGGCTCCTTCTGCCTGCAATCTTCAGCCGTGGTGCTTTGTGGTGCTTACCGATCCTCAACAGATCGCGGCGCTTGGTGCGTGTTACAAAAGAGAATGGATTCAGTCTGCCCCGGCTGTTATTGTGGCTTGTGGCGATCATAGCGTTTCCTGGAAACGGAGAGCGGACAGCAAAGACCATTGCGACATCGACCTTGCCATTGCCATCGAACACATCTGTTTGACGGCCACTGGTCTGGGCTTGGGCACTTGCTGGGTGTGCAACTTTGATGTAGCGAAGTGTAAAGCGTTTCTCCACTTACCAGACTCTGTCGAACCCATCGCTTTGATTCCGGTCGGCTATCCGACAACGACCGAAGTTGCGGTTAAGAATCGCAAACCGTTAGAAGAGATCATCAGATGGAACTCTTTCTAAAAAAGATTGGATACAAGAGCGCAACGATATGGTTGCTGCTGCTCATCACGCTCCCGTTCGTTTCTTGTACGGAGGAGGGATGTCAGGAGAGCCGTATTGTCAAAGTCAATACCCGTTTTTTTGATAAAGAAGCCAACGAACCAACGGCGGTGACCCTTACCTTGAAAGGGGTAGACAACGATTCTCTGCTGCTCAAGGCCGCTCAGAGAGTCTCTGTGTTTGAGGTTTTTCTCAAACAGGATACGACCTTTACGGCATACGTACTCTCTTTTCCGGCCGATGATGTGGATAACGACACCTTGTTTATCCGGCACACCAACAAACAGAAGGTTATTTCGATGGAGTGTGGCTGTGCTACTTTCTCCACGATTGATACGGTCTATTGCACCAAACATACAGTCGATTCTTTGGTTCTCATACATAAAGCTATTGGTACAAGTGATGAAGAGAATATCCGCATTTATCTGTAGTCTGCTGGTCGTTTCTCTCTTTGCTTTCTCAGTGCAAGCAGCAGGGAAGAGCGCAAAGAAAGCAAAAGTGCAGCAGTCCGATACCATCCCGTTGTACAATGGGTTTAGCGTCGGACTGGATCTGTTGTCTCCTTTTAATAGCCTCTTTGGTAATGGATATATCGGTTCGGAGCTCTCGGTCGACTATGATCTGAAACATCGTTACTTCCCCGTTGTCGAACTGGGTGGAGGTCATTACGAAGGCGAGAAAGACGGTTTGTCGTTTCGTATGAACGGCGGTTTCGGACGTATCGGTGTCAACCGCAATATCTTTGCCAACAATCAGGCCAAGTTTTTCGGTTATCTGGGTGCACGCTATGGTTTTGCCTCTGAGCAATACGACTACCTGGGAGTGAAAACAACGGATGGCTATTGGAATACAACGAATACATCCAACCTGCTGAATCAGTCCGCTCAGACGCATTGGACTGAACTCTTGGCCGGTGTGCGGGTGCAGATCTACAAAAAGGTCAGTTTGGGCTGGATTATCCGCTATCATTTTCGTTTGTCGCAAACAAGCAGCAAAGCGGGAAAACCCTATTATGTGCCGGGATATGGCAAGAATGAATCCACGGGGGTCTTGATGAACTACTCTCTTTATTATACATTCTAAAAGCAGGTAAATGGATATTGTATCGGTGATATTGATTGCTGTGGGTTTGGCGATGGACTGTCTGGCCATATCGATCACTTCGGGAATTATTCTCAAACGTTTTCGGTTTGCTGAAGCGTTCCGTATCGCCTTTTTGATGGGACTCTTTCAGGGGTTGATGCCGGTAGCCGGATGGTGGCTCGGCTACGGATTCAAAGAACTGATTATTGATTTTGATCATTGGATTGCTTTTGGTGTTTTGCTTCTCTTAGGCGCTAAAATGGTCTATGATGGCTTTTCCCCAGAAAAGGAGGCCTGCTTTGATCCGTTAAACTGGTTGGTGTTGCTGGGACTTGCTGTCGCTACAAGTATTGATGCGATGGCCGTCGGACTCTCTTTCGCTTTTCTTCCGATGGATGTTACCCTCCCTTTTATCGTGATCGGTGTAATCACCTTTTTGATCTCCTTCGCCGGAGTGTTTGCGGGATGTAAGGTGGGACATAAGATTCCCTTCCCATCCGAAATCTTTGGTGGTGTTATCCTGACTCTGATAGGAACCAAAATATTGATCGAACATACTTTATTGACATAATAGAATGAGAGCACTAATCACCTTTGCAACGGCGTTGCTGTTGGCGTTTGTAGTTGTTTCCTGCTCGGAAACGAAAAAGGAAGCTGATTTGGTCTATCAGAAAAATAATGGAACGATGTTTCATACGATTTACTCTATGACCTACTCTTCGCCGGACGATCTCCAGGAAGAGATTGAGGCGGAGCTGAAGAAGTTTGATGGCTCTCTTTCCATGTTTAATGATACCTCTACGATATCAAGGATCAACAAGAATGACCCTACCGTACCGGTGGATCCGTTGTTTACCAAGCTGTTTCAGAGAGCGATGGAGATATCGCAACTGACCGACGGTGCTTTTGATATTACGGTTGCT
>JAQUZH010000132.1 GCA_028691445.1 Bacteroidales bacterium
CACGCGGGATAATCAAATCGACGAAGCCCTCGGCGTGCAACAAAGCCGTGGTTGCTTGACGATCAGAAGGAAGGAGTTCGGCGGTATGTATATCTATCCCGTGTTGTTCCAGTACACGATGAATGAAGGAAATGATCGCCTTGTTGGATGCTTCTGCATCGCTTCCGCCTTTCAAAATGCAGGCATTGCCTGATTTCAGACAGAGGGAAAAGACGTCCGGGGTCACATTGGGGCGTGCTTCATAGATGATTCCTATGACTCCAAAAGGCACAGATACTTTCTCTATCACCAACCCATTGGGACGGATGGTAGAAGATAGTACATGATCTAAGGGAGAGGGCAGTTTGACTACGTTTCTCTGATCGTCTGCAATAGCTGCAATGCGCTCTGGAGTCAGCATCAACCGGTCGTATTTAGGATCGGCAGGATCCATCCTTGCAAGGTCTTGTCTGTTTGCTTCCAGGATCTCTTCCGATTGGGCTACCATGGCATCGGCCACATCAAGGATCACCTTGTTGATCAGCGCGTCTTCCAATAAGGCAGCTTTACGTCCTGCGGCCTGAACCAGGCGAAAGGTTTCTTGTAAATCCATCGTTTTAATTATTAAAAGATTACCTCAATCCAGACACATGTAATCATAATGCACAAGCGGCTTATGACCATGTTTCCCTATCTCTTTGCGGGCATCCTCGCTGTCTGTTGACACTTTTCCTACACCCATTTGTTTGCCGTTGGCATTGATGATGCGGACAATATCATCTTTTTCAAAATTACCTTCAATCCGGGTGACGCCGATAGGCAGCAAACTTACCGCTTTGTTGCCTAGAAGAGCTTTACCGGCCAGTTCGTTGATATGGATCTCTCCCTTTGCAAAGCCGTCGGAATGGGCAATCCACTTTTTGACACTTGAGATTCCTTCCGCAGCGGGGATAAACCGGGTGCAGATCGTATCTTTATCGGGTGAGAGTAGCGACAAAAGAATGTCGTCCCGTTTGCCGTTTGCTATGATCACGGTGATACCTTCATCGGCAACTTTGGCGGCAATAGATGTCTTAGTCAGCATACCCCCTCTTCCGAAAGAGGACTTACTCGTCTGTATATAAGCGGAAAGATCACGGTCTTTGCCTATTTCGCGGATCACTTTTGCTTGCGGACTTGTGGGCACTCCGTCGTAGATTCCATCAATGTTGCTGAGGATGATCAGCATCTCGACATCCATCATCGACGCAATCAATCCGGATAGTTCGTCGTTGTCGGTAAACATCAGTTCGGTGACAGATATCGTATCGTTTTCATTGACAATCGGAATGACGCCATTAGCCAGCATGACATTCATGCAATTCTTCTGATTCAGATAGTGACGGCGCGAACCGAAATTCTCTTTTGTAGTCAGCACTTGTCCGACGCGAATACCATGTTCGCGAAACAGTTCGTAGTAGCGATTGATCAGTTTGGCTTGTCCGACAGCGGAAAATAACTGACGTTGCGACACGCTGTCCAGTTTGCTGCTGGACTTCATCTCACTCCGTCCGGAAGCTACCGCACCCGATGAAACCAAAATTACTTCCACGCCCAACTTATGCAGTGTGGAGATCTGATCAACAAGTTGCGACATACGGGTGACGTCGAGTGTCCCATCTTTACGGGTCAACACATTGCTGCCAATCTTTACGGTGATACGTTTGACTGAAGGTTTCATTTGATGTTAATATCCAAGTTCTTTTTTCAATGACTCCGGAAGGTAGAAGGTCTTATTCTCCTTCATATACACCACAATCGTAGATAGTTCCTGATCGAGAAGGCTCTTTTTCCCTTTTTTCTGATAGACCGTATTGGTATATGCGGGAATCTGTAGCTGTTTCTTTCCGACCTTGATATTTAGTACCGGATAATCCACCAGCGTAGTATCCATGTAATCTCCCTTTTTCAAAGAGGAGATCCGAAGTGGCGAAAAGTAGCTGCGCGTTAATGTTTCCAGCGACGAAATGTCCATAATCTCTTGAAGATAGGCGTTAAGTTCCGTGTTGAGAATAACTCCTTGAGGGCGATATTGATTGGGATGATACACAGAGAGAAAAACATCCTCTCCTGTGTGTCCCGGTGCTATCCAACCAAAGAAGCTGCGGTCGTTGAGTATAGAGATAAAGAGAGAGGATATGCTCTCTTTTCTGGACGCAACAACCCTGTTGCTATCGGCAATCGCATAGACCTCACAAATCTTTTCATAATGCTTTTTCAGTGCATCCTTTTCTCTTCCACTCAGCGCCTTTGTCAATGACTTTTCGGCTTCCGTACAGAAGGTATTAAAGGATGATTTGTTTCCTTTTTCTTTCTGGATCACAGTGGTCGCAAGATTCGCGTATTGTTGTGGAGCCATACCCTTCAATGTAGGTTCAAGAAGTGTTTTCAACGGAATTGTGCTGTAACCTTGAGCGTTAGTTAGCGGACTGCATATATTTAAGCCTCCATTACCATGATCAGGCAAAATGACTACTGCTGTATTTCCATCCTTCTTTGCAAAGTCTAATGCAGCACCGACCGCTTTGTCAAACGCAAGAAAATCTGTAATCACACATTTCGTGTTGTGAGCATGTGCCGCCCAGTCCACCTTACTTCCTTCCACCATCAGAAAGAATCCATTCTCATTTTGCGAAAGCAGTTCGATGGCTTTCTGGGTCATTTCTGAAATGGAAGGCTCTTTAGCAGGATCGCGCAATAAATCATATTCCAGATCAGAACTTGCAAAGAGGCCCCAGGCTTTCGGACCTTTCAGTTGGTTCAACTGTTGGGCATCTTCAATGTATTGTACGCCACGTTGCTGAAGTACTTTACGAAGGTCTTCTTTGTCATCGCGCGTCTTGTATAAGTAATTTGTACCTCCGGATAGCACTACGTCAACATTGTTGTAAACAATCTGTTTGCCAATGACATATGCTTTGCCGCGATTAGGTGTGTGTGAAGAGAAGTCGGCCGGTGTTGCGTGTGTAAACTCGCACGTCGTAACCAGTCCGGTCGCTTTCTTTTGCAGTTTTGCAGCTTCCAATACAGTAAATGCCGGTTGGTATGCCTCAAATGTTTTCATCTTTTCGGGAAAGAGATCGTTTTCATCTCTGGGAGGAACAGTGGAAACATATCCGTTTTTAGATAACACACCCGAAGCATACGTGCTACTTGTCGGAGCAGAATCGCCAATAGGCGCATTGGAACAAAAGGTGCGCACCATCCCACACATATAAGGATCCAAATGGAGGGGAGCCCCACCGTTATACCATCTGCTGATCGGCAAAACAGCGTTGCTTGTTCCATCCGGAATTAATACAATCACGTTTTTAACGACTTTTTGTTGGGCGAGTAATGCGATACTAAAGAATAGCAGAAAGAAGCTACTGAACAGGATTTTCTTCATCACAACGAATTTTATATATTACTATGGGCAAAAGTACGAAATAATCTCTCAAAACGTACTCCATTCATTCTAATTCTTGTAATTTTGTGTCTTTCTAATCACACTAAATACAAAATTATGAGATTAATTATTCAACCGGACTATGTTGCTCTCTCTCAGTGGGCAGCAAACTATGTGGCAGCTAAAATCAAGAAAGCAAATCCTACCGCAGAGCATCCCTTTGTGCTTGGATTGCCGACAGGATCATCTCCTCTGGGAATGTATAAGGCTTTGATTGAACATTTTCAAAAAGGTTTTATTTCATTTAAGAATGTGGTTACTTTTAATATGGATGAATATGTGGGTCTGCCGCAAGATCACAGTGAAAGCTATCATACCTTTATGTGGAGCAACTTCTTTAGCCATATTGACATCCAGAAAGAGAATGTAAATATACTCAATGGAAATGCGGCAGATCTCGAAGCAGAGTGCGCTGCTTATGAGGCAAAAATTAAAAAGATGGGTGGAATTGATCTTTTCTTGGGTGGAATTGGTCCTGACGGACACATTGCTTTCAACGAACCGGGTTCTTCTTTGTCTTCCCGTACACGCATTAAGTCGTTGACAACAGATACGATCATTGCCAACTCCCGCTTCTTTGAAAATGACGTAAACAAAGTGCCTAAGACAGCTTTGACTGTTGGTGTAGGCACTGTACTTGATGCGAAAGAGGTGTTGATTATGGTCAATGGACACAACAAATCGCGTGCTTTGCAGGCTGCAGTAGAAGGATCTGTTTGTCAGATGTGGACAATCAGCGCTTTGCAGATGCATCCGAAAGGAATCATTGTATGTGATGAGGCTGCTACAGAAGAGTTGAAAGTGGGAACGTATCGTTATTTCAAAGATATTGAGAAAGACAACGTTTGTCCTGGCTCTCTGTTAAAGTAAAAACAATACAACACGATAGTATAGAATCTCAGGGATAGATACACATATCTGTCTCTGAGATTTTTTTTTGCCCGTGCTTTCCGCGCACTGTATTGTTTCATGCATAAATGGATAGAAATAGGTCTCATAGCAAACAAAATTGGATGCAAATTTCAGCAGTGCAAGTAAGCAGTTGAGAAGGTGACCTTCCTTGTGGTATGCTCTAAGGCGGTCTTGGTGCATTAGGTGGAGTAAAATTAAGGGGTCTGCCCTTTTGCAGAATGAAAAATAAAAAAAAATCAGAAAGAACGCCCGTCAAAAGTTTGCCGCACTCTCGGACAAAAAGATCCGTATCTTTCACTCATTTCGTCCGTATAAATGGATAAAAACATCTCATAGTTTGGATCGTTTCATGACTCTGAAACGATCCAAACTATGAGATGTTTTTATTTCGAAGTTCGTGAGTTGTAAGAAAAAAATAAGGCTGCTCCGATTGGAGCAGCCTTATTTGTATGTGAGGAATCTGTAATTAGTTGTTTACAGAAGCCATGTGAGCAACCAAGTTCAATACTTTGTTTGAATATCCCCATTCGTTGTCATACCAAGATACAACTTTCACGAAAGTGTCAGTCAAAGCGATACCAGCTTTTGCATCGAAGATTGAAGTGCGAGCATCTCCAATGAAGTCAGAAGAAACAACATTTTCTTCAGTGTATCCAAGGATTCCTTTCAATTCATTCTCAGAAGCTTCTTTCATAGCTGCGCAGATTTCTGCATAAGTTGCCGGTTTAGCAAGGTTTACAGTCAAGTCAACAACAGAAACGTCCAAGGTAGGAACACGCATTGACATACCAGTCAATTTGCCGTTCAATGCAGGAATTACTTTACCTACAGCCTTAGCAGCACCTGTAGAAGAAGGGATAATGTTGCCAGCTGCAGCGCGGCCACCTCTCCAATCCTTAGCAGAAGGACCGTCAACAGTCTTCTGTGTAGCTGTTGTAGAGTGAACAGTTGTCATCAAACCGTCTGTGATACCGAACTTGTCGTTCAATACTTTAGCGATAGGAGCCAAGCAGTTTGTAGTACAAGAAGCGTTAGAAACGAATTGAGTTCCTTTTACGTAAGCATCAAGGTTTACTCCGCATACAAACATTGGGGTGTCATCGCCAGAAGGAGCAGACATAACAACGTATTTAGCACCAGCAGTAATGTGACCCTGAGCTTTTTCTTTTGTCAAGAACAAACCAGTAGACTCAACAACATATTCAGCACCTACTTCATCCCATTTCAAGTCAGCCGGGTTCTTTTCAGCTGTTACGCGAATAGCTTTACCATTCACAACCAACTTACCATCCTGGATGTCAATAGTACCTTTAAACTGTCCGTGAACAGTGTCATACTTCAGCATGTAAGCCATGTATTCAACACTGATCAAGTCGTTTATACTTACGATCTCGATGTCATTTCTTGTCTGAGCAGCACGGAAAACCAAACGTCCGATACGGCCAAAACCATTAATACCTACTTTAATCATTTTCTTTAATATTTAATTGGTTATTGAAAACTTATCCTGTTATATTGTTCAAATTTAGTTGCAACCACAAGGTGTTGAACAAGCAACAAAAGCTGCTGAGATGAGCAGAAAAATTGCAATTCTATAGATGTATCTCATATGATTCAATTTTACGTGACAAAAGTATAAAATATTTGCGAATAAGCATCTAATAGAAAGTGAAATATAACAAATTATGAGTAGATTCCTTCGTTTTCTCAACGTTTGATTATCAATTGATAAGATGTACATCCATCTGCGGGAAAGGAAAATGAAGATTTTCTTTGGGGAATGTGTGATATATTTTCTCGTTTATGGAGTAATATACAGTCCAATAATCTTCATTCTTTACCCATACGCGGAAGGTGATGATGATCTGTGAAGCATCGAGCGATGACAAGGCAATCATTATATCATGATTCTTGAGAATTTTCTCTTCTTCGTTTAGCAAGCGGGAAATGATGGCTTTGGCTTTCTCATAGTCATCTCCATACGAGATACCAATCTGCCACTGAATCCGACGCTTCTCCTCTCGCGAGAAGTTTTTCATAGTTCCGGTAGCCAGTCCGCCGTTGGGAATAAAGATGACCTGATTGTCTAATGTTAGGAGCAGTGTGTTAAAGATCTGCATCTCTTTTACCGTTCCCGAGAAACCTTGAAACTCAATGGAATCACCCACTTTAAAGGGTTTGAAAAGAAGAATCATCACGCCCCCTGCAAAGTTCTGAAGGGTGCCGCTTAAGGCCATACCAATCGCAACTCCGGCAGAGGCAAAAAGAGCAATGAAAGAAGAGGTATCCACACCTAATATCCCGACCACAATGACAATCAGTAAAATGGTTGTTGTGATTTGAATCAAGCTCGAAAGGAAGGTGCGTAAGGAGAGATCAACCTCCTTTTTGATCATGATATTCATGCATAGCCTTCTCAGTCTGATAAAGATCCAACGTCCGACAAAGTAGGCGATTGTAGCAAGCACAATATTTTTGCCGGCCTCTATACCTAGTTCGATCAGTTTGTTGATGATATCCTCTATCTTACCACTTTCTAAAAGAGCTTTCGCTTCTTCGGCTTCTGCAGGTGTCAACATGTTGATATGTCCGAATTATTTACAGGCGATCTTGTCTATTCTTCTTTGATGGCGACCTCCTTCAAACTGGGTTGAAAAGAAGGCGTTCATGATTGTGTCTGCCTCTTGAGTAGAGAGAAAACGTCCGGGCATAACCAGAATGTTAGCATCGTTATGCAGTCGGGATAAAATTGCTTGTTCCTCAGACCAGGCAATCGCAGCACGCACTCCCTGATGTTTATTTAATGTTATAGCGATACCATTGCCACTTCCGCAGACAGCTATTCCCGGATAACATTCGCCATTCTCAATTGCATTTGCTAATAAATGAGCGTAATCGGGGTAATCGCAGCTTACCTCAGAATAGGTACCGTAGTCTTTGTATTCAATTTTCTTTGCTTCGAGCCATTTGATTGCAAACTGTTTGAGTTCAAAGCCTGCGTGATCCGAACAGATTCCTACCATTTCTTGTCAAATTTAAGGGAAGTTATTGAATTGTTTCCACCTGAGCGTTTACTCAGGTGGAGACATATTTTTCAGAGCATTTCTTTTACTTGTTTGTATACATTCTCAGCAGTAAAGCCAAGTTTCTCATCAAGTACATTGTATGGAGCAGAAAAACCAAAGGATTCCAATCCCCACACTTTGCCGTTGGCTCCTGCTAATCCTTGCAGATTAACCGGAAGTCCCGCAGTAAGTCCGAACACTTTTGCTCCCGCAGGAATGGTTGA
>JAQUZH010000133.1 GCA_028691445.1 Bacteroidales bacterium
CAATGCGTTTGACCAATGTCCCTATGATAAGGTGAAAGTCGTGATCTTGGGACAAGACCCCTATCACGAACCCGGACAAGCGCACGGACTCTGTTTCTCGGTCAACGATGGCGTGCAGATACCCCCTTCTTTGGTCAATATTTATAAAGAGATCCAATCGGATCTTGGACTGACACCTCCTTCTTCAGGTAATTTGGAACGATGGGCCACACAGGGCGTGTTACTCTTGAATGCCACTTTGACCGTTCGCGCCCATCAGGCCGGTTCGCATCAAAAGAAAGGATGGGAAGAGTTTACCGATGCAGTCATCCATCAGCTGGCATCAAACAAAGAGCACTTAGTCTTCATACTGTGGGGTTCTTATGCACAACGCAAAGGGGAGTTTATCGACAAGAGCAAACACCTCGTTCTAACATCAGCGCACCCCTCACCTCTTTCTGCCTATCGCGGATTCTTTGGTTGTAAACACTTTTCTCAGACAAATGAGTACTTGATACAAAATGGGATAGATCCAATCCTTTGGTAAAAAGCATACTGATCCAACAAAACAAACAGCCGCTCCAAATAGAATGGAGCGGCTGTTTGTTTTATGACTATCTTCTGTCTGTACCAATCAGTCTTTTCGTATTAATACCATCGCACGTTATCGCTAAAGTTGCTGCGTTGTTCATACTTCACATCCTTCAACATCGAAGCATTGACGGCAATCGTAAAGAAGTATGACTTATAGGGTCCCACAGGCACAAAACTGCCCGACAGATTCCAACAATGAAGATCACGAGAGACACTGCAAGTCATGTAAGCCAGTTTCTTTGTCTCAAAATCAAAGTTTCCACTCGCTGAGAGGTGCCATTTCGGAGCTGGAGTAATCGTTGCTGAGAGTCCGAGGCTATGTGTGATAGCCATGTTATAACGCATCTTTGACTTATTAAAATCAGCCTTACCATAACGCATCGAATAACTGAAACCCACATTCCAAGGGAAACTGAACGGCACATAACCATCGGGATCAACCACTTGTTTTGCCTTCTTCTTTTCCTCTGTTGCTTTCAGTTGCTTTCTGTTTGCCAACTCTTCTTCGCTCAACGCACTGCCTTCTTCATCCACCAGATCTTCCAGTTTGACATCCTCCTTCTTCTCGGTTGAAACTTCTTTTTTCTCTTTCTTCTTGAAGGTCTCATTCGAAATTGAATAAGAGAAAGAGGTACCGGTGCTGGCAAGACGTCCCGGGATATGATTCTTCTTCATCTCGGTCACATTGACTTTCCTTGGATTACCATTCTGATCCAGTCCATAGGTATAGGTTTCAAACAGACCACTCAGATTGAGTGTAAAGCCCTTTGTCAGTTTGAGTCGAATCGAAGCATTGATATCACTCCAGTTTAACGAGTCCGCCGCCATATTATAGCTAACCCCCATCGTAAAGTTGTCTATCAAACTAATTTTCTTTCCTATATTTGAGGTATCTTTCGCAGAAGGGCGCAGTTTCATCTCGACATTATTCGCAAAGCTCATGTTGATATTACCCGATTTCCCCTGACCCGGAGCACCAAACAGTCCATTACTGTAATGGTTATAATTGACAATCCGCTCATTGCCTTTATCATCGGTGTAGCTATATGAATCCCAGTAGCCGAAACGGTGGGCTCCAAAGTCTGGCGTAGCACTCAAACTTACCGTAGGAGTAAACATATGACGGATTGCCTCTACGCGCTTACCTCCCAGAAAAGAAAGCGGTTTGTAAAAGCCGTACAATTTCGTCGAGGCACTGATCGCGGCAGAATAATTAAACACACGATTAAAGCCCCACACAGTATCAATCACCTCTTTCCTCGCAGCGGCATCCCACGATTTATCCAACTTACTACTATACCAGCGTTCGGTATAGGCAACAGAAGGAGTGATGTTGATATACTTGAACAGATTAAACGTAGCACTCACAGGGATATTATGTTGCGCGCCATTGCGCCAGTCTTTGATCAGCGAAGACTTAAACAGCAGATTCTCTTTCGTACTGATACTGTTACGCACATATCCTGAATAGCTCATTCGAATCTTCTCATACCATTTGTCACTTCCGGCCGCGTTCTTCCGTTTGAAGGGATAAATACTGCTGGCAGTCACCGTAAAATCGGGCAGGGTGAGACTCACGCTCTTATCCTGCGAGCGCTGGCTCAGACTGCTGCTCATCGACAAAGCCAGCGGAACAGTTGCAAAACGCTGTGTCACATTGATGCTTGAACTCTTGGTATTCGAGGTAAAGCGGTTTGGATCATAATAACTATTCAGATTGTTTCGGTCATAACTACTTGTCGAGAAGTTGACACTGGCAGACAGTGTTCTGTAAGGATTCGCTTTCGCATCTTGCATATGGTTCCATGCAATTCTGAAATCAGTAGCCTCGCTATAGTCCGGCATATTCTTTTCTCCATTGATAGTAACAATACGGGAAAGATTAAACGAACCGCTGTATTTGTATTTCCGTCTGTATCTGGAAGCGGCGTTAATACCCCAGGAACCCTTCGTATAGACCTCTCCGGTAAGAGCCAGATCCATATAATCACTGATGGCAAAATAATAACCGCCTTCCCGCAAACCGAAGCCCCTGTTCATCTCATCGGCGATCGTAGGCACAATGATACCCGACGAATAGGATTCAGAAAAAGGGAAAAAGCCAAAAGGCAATACCAAAGGAAGGGGCACATCAGCAAACACCAGATACGCCGGACCCGTAACGATCCATTTCTTGGGTCGAACTTTCGCTTTTGTGAGATTAAAATAGAAGTGTGGATGCTCATGATTATCGCAGGTGGTATATTTCCCGTCAATCATACAGAGATCATTGTTGTTCAGTTTCTTTGTCCGATAGCCACTCACATACCCTTCCCCTTGTTGCGTCACGACATTCGTAATAATACCCTTCGACGTTTTAAAGTTATAGCGAATATTTTGCGACTCATAATCCGTTCCGTTGTCATTAAACTTTGGCAGCTGTGCCCAATTGCCGGCAGAATCTTTTCTACTGAAGGCATTCACCACACTGCTATCCATGTTCATCCGGAGAAGATCGGAAGTCAGTGTTTTATCCTTGTACTTCACCGCACTGCTGGTATACATCAAAGCCACTCCATCGGCAGTAAAAATAACCGAATCGGCCGATGTAAACCGCACATCAGCATCCAACGCGTTTTTCTTTTTTGCCGGAGTGGCCACCGAATCTTTCTTCAAAGCGAGTATGGAGGAGTCGGCAGAAGCGCTCTTTTTGCCCAAACTATCTACCTGAAGAGGTTTAGGAACAAGAGAATCTTTTACGGCATCTTTGGGCAGCAAAGGAGGAGTTTCGACAGGTAAGACAACAGCTTTGTTGATACCCATCTTCAGCGTATCGATCACAAAGGCATGCCCTTCCGCCTCCCGGAAAAGAGATACAAAGAGGATAAATAACAGGAGCGTTATCTTATTATTCGGCATCTGTAGTTTATAATCTTACAATTAAGGCACAAAGCTACACATTTTGGAGCACATACGATGGGCTAATCAAGGCTAATTGCACTTTTCTGTTAAAGAAAGAGCGCGCACATCTCATCAAAACGCTTGACAGAACCACTTCCATGCTTATGCATACTCTCTATCACCTTATCTAAAGACTTCTCCTTCTCTAGCTTTGTTTTCGAATAAAACTTGTCAGCAAAACAGATCAGTTTTTCTTCCAGAGAGACCGGACACATATCTCTGGCGGGAAGAGGGAGCCCTTTTTTAATGATATGATTGAAACTGAGTCCGGAGCCGGTGTGTCTTTCAGCCACCAAGGCATGTCGCGCCAAACCCTCATTACGCAAAATCTCCGCGCCAAGATAGCCATGGCAGATATACGGGTTGGTGCCATAGCAATGAATCGCCGGTGCGTTAGTCAGAAAGCAACCGATATCGTGCAACATGGCAGCCTCTTCAACAAACGTAAGGTCCATGTTGTATTCCGGATGTTTGGCCGCCAGTTCCAGAGCCTTCTTTGTAACAGAGAGCGCGTGACTCTCCATGATGTGATACACTTCGCTTCCTTCCGGATAGTATTTCTTTAACAGGTCTATTGGAATCATTCCTTCTTAATTATTCGTTTTGATATAATTCCGGCAATGATACAAAAAAAGTAGATTAAGCCTTTGCTTTTACATAAAAACCTATCTTTGCATTCATCAAATTTATGTAAACAGAGAGCCATCCATGAGAAATCGAAACTCTTTTTATTGTTTTCTGCTCCTTCTTGTTATCTCTCAGTGGAGTGTTGCTCAGGAAGAAAAGCAGCTTCGCACAGGAGCTGAAAGGCTAGAGATCCTACTCCCTATGATACAGGGGAAAAAGGTCGCATTGGTTGTCAACCAAACATCGGTGGTCGGCAGCCAACAAAAACACCTGGTGGATACACTCCAGACGCTCGGCATCGCCATACAAGTGATCTTCGCGCCCGAACACGGGTTCAGAGGTGATGCAGATGCCGGCGAACTGATCTCCGACTCGAGGGATCCAAAAAGCGGATTACCTATCACCTCGCTCTATGGAGCAAACAAAAAGCCGACGCGCGAACAGCTCGAAGGGGTTGATGTTGTCCTTTTTGACATTCAGGATGTGGGCGCCCGCTTTTACACCTATATCAGTACCCTGCACTATGTCATGGAGGCCTGTGCCGAATACCTTGTTCCGCTGATTGTGTTGGATCGCCCCAATCCCAATGACTTTGTGGACGGTCCGGTGCTGGTTGCATCCATGCGTTCGTTTGTGGGGATGCATGAGATTCCACTCTTGCACGGAGTGACGGTAGGCGAACTGGCCTGCATGATCAATGAAGAAGGATGGCTGCAAAAGCAACGCTGTCCGCTCACGGTTATTCCTGTGACGGGCTGGAAACACGAACAACGCTATCAGCTGCCCGTCAAACCATCGCCCAATCTCCCCAATCAGACAGCCATCCGCCTATACCCTTCCCTCTGTTTCTTTGAAGCGACACGCGTCAGTGTCGGAAGAGGCACCCCTTTCCCTTTTCAAGTGATCGGCTATCCCAAGAAGCGGTACGGCACTTTTACCTTTAAGCCGCGACCCACAAAAGGAGGAGATATGCATCCGCTTCAAAAAGGGAAAAACTGTTATGGCATCGATCTGCGGGAAACAAAAAACGCGGGTGGACTGGATCTCGGTTATTTTCTACGGTTCTATACCCTTTCTGAGAAAGGAGAAGAGTTCTTCAGCAGTCCGGAGTTCTTTGACAAACTGGCCGGAACGCCTGAATTGAGGCGTCAGATCATCGAAGGAAAAAGCGAAGAAGCGATTCGCGCCACCTGGCAACCGGCACTCTCCAGATACAAAGAGATGAGAAAGAAGTACCTTCTCTATCCATAATCGCAAAAAAAGTGTCTACCCAAATCAGTAAAAGTCACTTTCTCATAAGAACTTGATGTTTTTTGTCGGTGGACAAGCATTAAACATACTGTCTTTGATTGCTTTCAGACAAATAATAATTATCTTTGCTATAAAATAATTCTATTATTTTATAGCAAAGATATAGAAGAAAAGACGTACGTGAGCCATAAATTTTATATAATACTAATCAAGATAATTCCATGATGCCTTTTAAAAAAGTGTTCTCAAAACTAAGTACTTTTAATCGTGCTCGAAAGTATAACTATTTTATTCAAAAGTTTTCTCCACAAAGTAATTCAGAAATATTAGATGTAGGGTTTTGTAATTGTGATTACTCTGCTGAAGCGAATTATTTAGAAAAGAATCATCCTTATCCAGAATCCATTACGGCGTTGGGATTAGAGAGTTCCGGCACTGATGTTTTTGAAAAGCTTTTTCCTAAAGTAAAGGTGGTCACCTATGACGGAATTATTTTCCCTTTTGCTGCTGACTCTTTTGATTATGTATGGAGCAATGCTGTATTGGAGCATGTGGGGGGGGAGGCTTCTCAGATACGATTTGTAAGCGAGATGCTACGAGTGGGCAAAAAAGTTTACTTTACAACTCCTAATAGATATTTCCCTTTTGATTTGCATTCAAGACTTCCGCTTGTTCATTGGTTGCCTAAAAAGTATTTTGACAAATGTCTTATAGCGACTGGTAACAGATGGGCTTCAGGAGATTATATGAATCTTCTGACAAAAGATCAGGTTCTAGATATTTGCAAAAGAGCTGGAGCAAAAAAGATTCGTATCAAAAGAAATAGATTGTGTGGATTTACTATAGATTTCTCGGTGTCAATTGAGAAGTAATTATCTGTAGTTAATGAAGTAGTCGATAAAATTAAAAAATGAATATGTCAGAAAAGTTATTCTCCGGTCTGCCTTATAAAGTGGCAGACATCAACCTTGCAGATTTCGGGCGCAAGGAAATCGAATTGGCTGAACAAGAAATGCCTGGTCTTATGGCATTACGCGAAAAATATGGAGAGACAAAGCCATTGAAAGGAGCTCGGATTATGGGTTCGCTGCACATGACCATTCAAACGGCAGTCCTTATTGAGACATTAGTTGAACTTGGTGCCGACGTGCGCTGGTGTTCGTGTAATATTTATTCCACACAGGATCATGCTGCCGCAGCGATTGCTGCCGCCGGTGTACCTGTATTTGCATGGAAGGGTGAATCATTGAAAGAGTATTGGTGGTGTACATTACAAGCTCTGGTCTTTCCTGGCAACCAAGGCCCAAATCTTATTGTGGATGATGGTGGTGATGCTACGATGATGGTTCATGTTGGATTTGAAGCTGAAAAGAATTCTTCAGTGCTCGATCAGGAAGTACTTGCTGAAGACGAGATACAGCTCTATTCAATTTTGAAGAAAGTTCTTTTACAGGAACAAAACCTTTGGACCGGCATGGTTCCTGAAATCCGTGGTGTTTCAGAAGAGACTACCACAGGTGTTCATCGTTTGTATCAAATGAAAGAAGAAGGCAAACTTTTGTTCTCTGCTTTCAATGTGAACGACTCAGTCACCAAGTCCAAGTTTGATAATCTCTACGGTTGTCGTGAGTCACTGGCAGATGGTATTAAGCGTGCTACGGATGTGATGATAGCCGGAAAGGTCATTGTAATAGCTGGTTATGGTGATGTGGGTAAAGGATGCGCTCACTCCATGCGTTCATACGGTGCCCGTGTCATGATCACGGAGATTGATCCGATTTGTGCATTACAAGCAGCGATGGAAGGTTTCGAAGTCATAACGATGGATGAGGCTTGTTCACTGGGAAATATCTTTGTGACAACAACCGGTAATATTGATATTATCCGTATTGATCATATTGAGAAGATGAAAGATCAGGCGATTATATGTAATATTGGTCACTTTGATAATGAGATTCAGGTGGAGAAGCTGAAGTCATTCCCGGGAATTGTATGCCGTAATATTAAACCACAGGTAGATCAGTATTTCTTCCCTGATGGACACTCTATCCTCTTGCTGGCTGATGGCCGTTTGGTCAATCTCGGTTGTGCTACTGGTCATCCTTCTTTTGTGATGAGTAACTCGTTTACAAACCAAACGCTTGCGCAAATCGAATTGTTTAGCAAGGACTATGCAATCGATGTATATCGTTTGCCGAAAGATCTGGACGAAGAAGT
>JAQUZH010000134.1 GCA_028691445.1 Bacteroidales bacterium
GGAAGCGCTCCGTGCAGCGGCTGGATACAGTTTGCTGGTTGAGGTTACGTATGTCAATGCGGCTTTCTGGCTGATTCCGGCGAGAGTGCTTCGCATCACTGGCGGCTTTGATTCGCTCTTCTTCTATTGCGGAGAAGATGTTAATCTGGCCCAGAGAATACGCTATCACGGCTTTAAGATAGGCTATGTGCCGGCTTCGTTGGTGTGCCATGACAGGGAGAACCGTCCGGTATCGCATCAGAAAGAGGTTCAGATCAATATTATCTACCACCTGAGCGAGTCGCTCAATATCTTCCATTCGGGTTTCAGAGCTTTCCTGAATGGCTATGCTGCGTTATGGAAAAGAGCTGCTGTGGGTTTGATCACCTTTCAGTGGAGTGATTTCTATCACTACAAACTGGCTTCCATCCGCATGTTTCTTCAAAGCTTTACGATATGGCGACACAGGCGAGAGAGCAGAGAGACTAACAGGTGGTAAAAAGAAAGAGGCTATGAGAATCGTTATACTGAATACGTTTGAGCGCACCGGCGGAGCTGCAGTAGCCGCATCCCGCTTGAGGGAGGCGCTCCGTGCAGATGGAGAAGAGGTGACCATGGTCGTACGCGACAAGCAGAGCGACTGCGAACAGGTGATCGGAGTGAACGGTTCGTCGTGGCAACGGTTGCTCCATAAGGGATATTTTATAGGGGAACGACTGGTGATCTTCTTGCACAACCGATGCAGCAAGAACGATTTGTTTGCCGTGTCACTGGCCAATACCGGCTGCAAACTGTCTCAGCTTCCTGCGCTTCAACAAGCGGATATCATTCATTTGCACTGGATCAACCAGGGTTTTCTCTCGCTCGACGAACTGAAAGCGATTGGAGCGCTCGGCAAACCAATGGTTTGGACCATGCACGACATGTGGCCTTGCACAGGGATCTGTCACCATGCACGGGAGTGTAACGGTTATCATACGGATTGTGCCGTCTGTCCGTTTACAGCATCGCCTACCCTGGCTGCGCATACGTTGGCAAAGAAAAAAAGGATCTGGGAGAAGCTGAACGTGACGTTTGTTACTTGTAGCAACTGGCTTATGGAACGAACCTCACAGAGTGTGCTGATGAGCGATAAAACGGTGCTTTCCATTCCCAATCCGATCGATACGCAAAAGTTTGCTCCACTGGATCAGGCGGTCTGCAGAGCCCACTTCGGACTACCAAAAGAGAAGACGCTTCTCTTGTTTGGCGCGGTAAAAGCGTCGGACAAACGGAAAGGGATCGATTACATGAAAGCGGCCGTGCAGATATTGGTTGATACACATCCGCAGTGGAAAGAGCAAGTCGAACTGGCTATCTTCGGTAAAAGTGAGGTGGAGATGCAGTCTCTCTTTCCGGTAAAGGTGCATCAGATTCCCTACATCACCAGCGAACAAGAGATGATTCAACTGTATAACACGGCCGATCTGTACGTCACCTCCTCGCTCGAAGAGAACTTGCCCAACACAATCATGGAGGCCATGTCGTGCGGAGTTCCTTGTGCCGGTTTCGAGATCGGTGGTATTCCGGAGATGATCGATCACCTGGAAAATGGATATGTGGCTGTCTATAAGTCGGCGGACGATCTGGCGGAAGGCATCCATCAATTGCTTCAGGATGCGGATTTCGCCCGCTTCAAACAAAATGCACGCGATAAAGTGATCCGGAGCTACTCCTTCGCTTCGGTCGCGAAGAGATACAAAGACCTCTACGCCCAACTCTTAGAGCCTGTCAAATGAAACCACTCTTTTCAATCATTACCATCTGCTACAACGCGGAGAAAACGATCGGACAGACGCTTCGTTCTGTCACGTCGCAGCATTACGACCGCATTGAATACATAATCATTGATGGCGCTTCGAAAGACAAAACCCTTGATGTTATCGCACCCTTCAAGAGCCGGATTGCCTGTTTGATAAGCGAACCGGACAAGGGTATTTATGATGCGATGAACAAGGGACTGGAAAAGGCTACTGGCGATTATGTCTGGTTTATGAATGCGGGCGACACTTTTTATGCAGACACTACATTGGAAGAGGTGGTTGCGGGTATCCAAGGAGAAAAGCTTCCTGACATTCTGTACGGCGAGACGGCGATCATGGATGCCTCGGGTACTATTGTTGGCGCAAGGCGGTTAAAGGCGCCGGAAGTGCTGACCTGGAAGAGTTTTCGACAGGGAATGTTGGTGTGCCACCAGTCGTTTGTCGCGCGTCGTGCGATCGCCGAACCGTATGACCTTAGGTATCGTTACTCTGCTGATGTGGATTGGTGTATCCGCTGTATGAAAAAGGCCGACACGATTCAAAACACGCATCTGATTTTGTCATCTTATCTGGATGAAGGAGCCACCACAGCCCACCGCAAGGCATCGCTGAAGGAACGTTTCAGCATCATGTGCCGCTATTATGGAACCACCTCCATTGTATTGCTACATCTTTGGTTTGCCGTGCGTTTCTTTTGGGCCAAACTGGTGCATGGAAGGGTTTAAAAAGCGAATTACCACACTCCTTTTGTCAGAATATTTTCAATCTGTTCGGCGGTAACCCCTATTCTTATTTCGCCCCGATAGGCTATGGATATGTTTCCGGTCTCTTCCGACACGGCAATCGCATAGGCATCGGTCTCCTGCGAAACGCCCAAGGCAGCACGGTGACGAAGTCCTAACTTTTTGGGGATAAGCTGACTGTGAGACACAGGAAGGATACAACCGGCTGATTTGATCCGATTGTGCGATATAATCATGGCACCGTCATGAAGCGGACTGTTCTTGAAAAAGATGTTTTCAATGAGACGGGTACTTATATCCGCATTGATCAATTCGCCGGTGGATGAATACATGGAGAGATCCACCTCTTCTTCTATCACGATCAAAGCCCCTACTTTGTCTCGGGAAAGATTCAGACAAGCCATCACAATGGGGAGAATATTCTCTCTTTTTTCTTCTCCTTCCCGTGGGAAGAAGAACTTGGCAAAAAAGTGAAGATGCTTATGCGAACCCATTGCAATAAAAAATCGACGGATCTCTTCCTGAAACAGGATAACCAACGCGATAATACCAAAGTCAACCAGTTTGTCGAGCAGTCCGCCCAAAAGTCTCATCTCAAACACATGGGAAACAAGGACCCATGCTACCAAAAAGGCCATGACTCCAAAGAAGATGTTGATTGCACCGGAGACGCGCATCAGTTTGTAGATGTAGTACATCAGTCCGGATACGAGAATGATATCGAAGATGTCTTTTATTCCAAAGTCTAATAACATGGCGTTTTTTATTAAAAGTTTTTTCTGAGTGCGCTTACAATCCGGACCGCTTCTACAGCTTCCCGCACATCATGCACACGGATGATATTTGCGCCTTTCAGCAAAGAGACGGTGTTCAATACGGTAGTGCCATTCATACTACCCTGAGGATCTGTGCCGAGAAGCTTATAGATCATCGACTTCCTCGATACTCCGACTAAGAGCGGGAGATTAAACATCTGAAGATCGTCTAAATGAGCCATCAGTTCGTAATTGTGCTCCAGCGTTTTGCCAAAACCAAAGCCGGGATCCAGGATAATATCATTTACTTTCAAGTCGCGTAGTTGCTTCACTTTTTTGGAGAAATCGATCAGCACTTCACGACGGAGATTCTCGTAAGTGGGGGCTTTCTGCATGGATTGAGGTGTTCCCTGAATATGGGTGAGGATATAGGGAACCTGCAACTTCGCTACTGTTTCAAACATCCGGCTGTCCATCTCTCCTCCTGAAATATCATTGATCATCGCAGCCTGATACTCTTTTACACAGACCTCCGCGACTTTGGATCGAAAGGTATCGATGGAAAAGAGCGCAGAAGGATATCTGATTTTCAACACATCAAGGGCCGTACGCAACCGAAGGATCTCCTCTTCTTCCGACACATCATCGGCACCGGGACGAGAGGAATAAGCACCCAGATCAATCAGTTCGGCGCCTTCGCTCAGAATAGTATCGGCACGACGTACGATGCTATCGGTATCCACTGAACGACATCCCTCGTAAAACGAATCGGGCGTAATGTTTAAAATACCCATGACACGAGGCACCGACAGGTCCATCAGCTTTCCGTTTACGCGAATGATATGAGTGTTGTGCTCTGAATCCCCAAACATAACTGTGCAATTGATTTCTGCAAAAATAACACTAATTTCTGTAATAAGAGCTCGTTTTTTCAACTCAAATAGTATCAGGATTGGAGATTGTTGTGTAAGTTTGCAGATAAATTATCAAATCAGCCTTCGATGACAACGAAAGAAATATATGCATTGTTCGTAAAACATCCTTTTATTACAACAGATACACGAAAATGCATTCCCGGATCTCTGTTTTTCGCACTGAAAGGTGAAACGTTTAATGGTAATCGTTTTGCTCAAAAGGCTCTTCAAGAAGGCTGTTCCTACGCGTTTGTTGATGAGCCGGAATATGCGGATAATCAACACATTTTTTATGTGGAAAAGGGCGGACTCAAAACGCTGCAGGATCTGGCAAATTATCATCGCCGTCAATTTACCATTCCTGTACTGGCAATCACCGGAACGAATGGGAAAACAACAACAAAAGAACTTATCGCTTCTGTTCTTTCCAAGGGTCACAAGGTGCTTTATACGCAGGGAAACCTGAATAATCATATCGGAGTGCCGCTGACATTGCTTCGGATGACAGGCGAACATTCTGTGGCTGTCATCGAGATGGGAGCGAATCACTTGGGCGAAATCGCCGTACTGTGTGCTATCGCCGAACCAAACTTCGGACTGATTACCAACGTTGGGAAGGCTCATTTGGAGGGTTTTGGCTCTTTCGAAGGAGTCAAAAAGGCGAAAGGTGAACTGTATGACTATCTGAAAGCAAACAATGGGAAGATCTTTCTGCAAGGCGATAATATCGATTTGTGCGAAATGACGAATGGAAATGATTGTATGCGTTATGGTCACGGGGAAAACAATCTGATCATCGGAAGCGTTGTCTCTTGCGACCCCTACCTCACTTTCAAATGGCAGGTGAGAGGAGGTAAATATCTCTATACCGTACAAACCAAACTGACCGGCTCCTACAATCTGGACAATATACTGGCAGCTATTGCTGTGGGCAGGCATTTTGGCATCGCTGCGACTGATTCCAACAAGGCGATCAGCGAATATGTGCCTACGAACAACCGTTCTCAGGTAAAGGAAACAGCGAAAAACACGCTGATAGTGGATGCTTATAATGCAAATCCGGCGAGTATGACTGTCGCTCTTGAAAACTTTCGCGATCTGCAAATGCCTTCAAAAGTGTTGATTCTTGGAGATATGCGCGAACTGGGTGTCGATAGCGACAAGGAACATCAAAAGATTGCTTTGCTCGCCGAACAGAGTCTCGCTGAACAGATCATTCTGGTAGGACCTTTCTTTGGTGTGACAAACTGCCATGCTACTAAGTTTGATTCTGCAGATACTTTGAAAGATTGGCTGAAAGATCATCCGCTCGAAGGAAAAACGATTCTGATCAAAGGCTCAAACTCCATGCGGATGGAGTCTTTAGTGGACAGCCTGTAAGGATGGGATTCTACGATCGTTCAGAAAGATAAATAGGGCTCTAGTTTGCCGCGAACTGAATCATTAAACTGGTCATACAAGGCAAACTCGTCCAGACTGCTGATATGTCCTTTTCTTTCGCGCATATTCACGATGATCTTCGTCTGTTCCAACGATAAATAAGGGTGCCTGAGCAGTTCGCCGAACGGCGCTTTGTTTACTTGAATCTTGCGGATGGTGTCATTTTCCACGACAAACCAGGAAACAAGGGAAGCATATCGTTCTTCTGTCATTCCATACAGTTCTCTGAGCTGCTCCACATCATGATATCCGCCCAACAGCTCTCTGTACTTCACAATACGGTTAGCAAAAGTTGCACCAATACCGGGAACCCGGATCAATGCCGTCGTGTCTGTTAGGTTGATATTTAAGACGGTGCCTTTTGCATACTTCTTCGGATAGGCTGCCCGTGAGGAGTCGTACGTAAATTTTTTCTCTCGCAGCTTCGGTGCATATGCTTTCTGAGAAGACTTATAGCTTCTGGTTTGAGTGTAGGTATAGTGACGGGGAAGCGAAACGGGTTCACTCCTCACTGAGTCCACATTGACTATCGGGGCATTGGGTGCGTCTTCGTCTCTGCCGGGAGCAGCATAGCGCACCAGAATAATCATTGCGATCAAAATCAGAAGCAAAAGAATTGCTGCACGCTCTCCACGACTGAATCCAAACAACGAACTTCCTTTCATCTGATCACTCATCAGAGAACTCCTATCTCCTTTAAGAAAATACAGGCGATGACTACGGGAGCTACATATCGGATAATAAAAAGATAGGCTTTAAATAAGCGGAAACGAAGGGTACTCCGATTGGACAGCTCCTCCCAAAGAATGTTCTTATCCAGATACCATCCTGTAAAGAGAGAAATTAACATTCCTCCAAGCGGTAGCATCACTTTGGATGAGACAAAATCAGTAAGGTTAAAAAGATCCAGTCCGAACACTTTTACATGGCCCAGCAAACCAAAGGAGAGCGAACAGAATGTACCGATCAGTATGCAACCAAACGTGACAATGCTGGCAGCCTTCGTTCTGGATATCTTCAACTCTTCTTCCATAAAGGCGGTCACAACTTCATGCATGGAGATGGTGGAAGTAAGTGCCGCAAGTGCTAAAAGGATGTAGAATAAGATTGCCCAAAGATTTCCACCAATCATATTCTGAAACACATTCGGTAGCGTTACAAAGACGAGCTCTGGACCGGAAGATGGATCAATTCCAAAGGTAAAAACTGCAGGGAAAATAATCACACCCGACAGTATGGCGACGACAGTATCCAAAACGGTAACCTCCACTCCGGTTTTTACCATATCTGTGTTGTCGGGGAAATAGGAAGCATAGGTACAGAGACATCCCATACCAAGGCTCAAAGAAAAGAAGGCTTGTCCCAAAGCACTTAATACAACAGAGGATGTGATCTTACTGAAATCCGGATTAAATAAATACGACAAACCTTCACGGGCTCCCGGAAGCGTCAACGTACGCCCTATGAGCACCAACATTATAAGAAAGAGCATGGGCATCATAATCATGGATGATTTCTCGATCCCTTTCTTAATACCTCTTACCACAATGATGTGAGTCATTAATAAAAAGACAATCATCCAGATCAGTGGACGCAATGTAGAAGAAGTAAAGTCTGAAAACATGGAATTGAAGGCTTCGGGCTCCTTGCCACTCATATTACCTAGCGCAGATTGAAAAAGATATTCGAGCGTCCAACCGCAAACAACAGAGTAATAGCCCAGAATAAGGAAGCCTGCAAGTACTCCCATTCCTCCGAGCAAAAACCAGTTGGTACCGGGCGCTAGTTTGAGATAAGCTCGCATGGTATTGGAATGGGTATGACGCCCTATGGAGAACTCAGATAACATAACCGGC
>JAQUZH010000135.1 GCA_028691445.1 Bacteroidales bacterium
TCGCAGAGTGCATTTAACGCATTTCTGAAGACGCTTGAAGAGCCGCCGGCTCATACCATATTCATTCTGGCTACGACTGAGAAATACAAGATTCTGCCGACAATCCTCTCCCGTTGTCAAACATACGATTTCAACCGGATCACACAGAAGGATATCGTGGAGCATCTTCAGTATGTAGCCGAACAGGAACAGATCGCTGCTGATCCGGAAGCACTGAGTGTCATTGCCCAGAAAGCGGACGGCGGTATGCGCGACGCGCTTTCTATCTTTGACCAGTTGGCTTCTTTTACCGGTGGTAAGATTACCTACGAACAGGTGATCCAGAATCTGAATGTGCTGGACTTTGATTACTATTTCAGAATCACTGATCTTTTTCTGGCACATAAGGTGGGAGAATGTATGGTTATCTTTGATGAGATACTTAACAAAGGGTTTGATGCCCAACATTTCATCGGCGGACTGGCGTCGCATTTCAGAGATCTGCTGGTGGCGCATGACGCCATCACCTTGAAACTGCTGGATTGCTCGGACACGATCAAAGCACGATACAAGGATCAGTCCAAATTGTGCAACGACGCCTTCCTGTATGCCGCGATAGAGATCTGCAACGAATGTGACATGCAGTATAAGCAGAGCCGCAACAAACGACTTCTTGTCGAACTGACTCTGATTCGCCTCAGCCAACTGGGGGAAGAAAAAAAAAAAGTAACCGGTAAGGAATATCGGCCGATCGAACCGATTTTCTCCCAAACGGCGGAAGCGGCGATTCAGGTTCGTCCTGCTCCGGTTCAGAAAGTCGGCGAACAGAAAACAGCAGCGAATACAGAGAATCATCCGCCTGTGCAGCACAACAACGTGGCACAGAGCACAGGGGCATCTCCGGGGGCTGCTGTTGCAACGTCAAACAGGGTTCAACAGCCTGCAAAGGATCTTCCCAAAATCACAACTATCTCGTTGAAAGCTTCCAGAACAAGAGGAGCTAAAACGAATGACAACTCCACACCGGCGCAGACTGCAAGAAGGAAATCGTACACGCAAGCCGACCTGGAGTTTGCCTGGAGAGAGTATGTCTTGGACAAACCGGAAGAGTATCATCTGAGTGAGGTGATGAAAGAATCTATTCCTGTGGCGAAGGAAAATGATCAGATTATGCTCACGCTTTACAACCAGATCGACGAGAAATTGATTATGGAACACAACACTTCCATCTGTCAGTTTCTGAGAGAGAAGCTCAGCAATGATCAGATCACGTTGGTCATCGAGAGAAAAGAGCTCTCTGATGACCAGAAGATCTTTACCCAAAAAGAAAAATTCGAGTATCTATTACAGAATAACGAGGCGCTGGTCAAACTCTGCGATCGTTTCAAATTGCGACTGTATTAAACCTTTAGATAGATCTGACTATGAAAACAAAAACAAACACACGTATTGCTTCGATCGACATTTTGCGAGGAATGGACATTTTTGTACTGACCTTCCTGGGACCGGTGTTGGGCACTTTCATTTCTGTTACAAACGGACTTGTGGGAGAGGGATTCCAACGGCAGCTTGAACATGTGGATTGGGAGGGACTGGTAGCTTGGGATATGATTATGCCGCTCTTCCTCTTTACGGCGGGATTGTCTATGCCTTTTGCGCTTTCAAAGTATATTGACGGAGATAAAACAGAGGCCTTCAAACGAATTATCAAACGCGTCATACTGCTCTACATCTTTGGTGGTATGGTGCAGGGTAATTTTTTGGATCTCAACTTCGAACACATCCGTCTCTTCAGCAATACACTGCAATCTATTGCGATCGGATACCTCTTTTCCGCGCTCTTTATCCTGTACCTTTCTAACAAACTTCAGATCGTTGCGACTGCCGCGCTACTGCTCATCTATTGGGCACTCCTGACTTTTGCAGGCCATGGCGACTTCAGTAAGGAAGGGAACTTCGCCGAACTGATCGACCGGGCTGTTCTTGGTCGTTTCCGCGATGGAGTATCTACCCAAGAGGATGGCACTTGGGCTTTTGCCGGATGGTATAACTATACATGGATACTCAGCAGTCTGACTTTTATTGCTACCGTGATGACCGGTGTCTTTGCCGGAAAGATTCTCAAAATGGAGAAGAGTATGGCCGTCCGGATGAAATGGCTCTTGATCTTCGGAGTGGGGATGATCGTTGCCGGATACCTCTGGGGGTTTCAGATGCCCATCATCAAAAAGATATGGACCAGTTCAATGGTGCTAGTAACCAGCGGAATCAGTACGCTGTTGCTTGCGTTCTTTTTCGGTATCTGTGAGATGTGGGGCAAGACACGTTACCTCGACTGGCTCAAGATCTGGGGTACAAACTCGATCGCTGCCTATCTGTTTGCGCACTTCCTCCGTTTTAATGACATCACAGGCTCTCTGTTGTACGGCTTGGAACAGTACACCGGTACGTATTACCCTCTCCTGCTCACGCTTGCCAACCAGCTGATTCCGGTCGGTATTCTTTACCTGATGTATAAAAACAAGATATTTCTAAGATGTTAATACTTTCGGTATATATTTATACCTTTGCAGACTGATTGCTTTTGTATTCACTATTCATGAAATTAGATAAACGAATTATCCAGTGGTTTTCCGTGCAGGAACACCTGTTTGCCGTATTTGTTCTCCTTGAGCTAATACCCAATTACATCCTGTTTTTTACAGAGTCGTATCCCGTAACCATACGGATTGCCTCTCTGATGATACCTCTGGGCTCCTTTGCCATCCTCTTTTCTGTCTTTAAAAGACCGGGAGTGATGTTTTGGACCTTGTTTATCAAGTTTCTGCTGGATGCGCTTCAGCTGGTCTTGCTCTATCTGTTTGGAAGTTCCATCATTGCGGTGGATATGTTTCTCAACCTGACAACAACCAATCCGACAGAAGCAGGCGAGTTGATGAGTAACATCTGGATTCCGGTCGCAGGCTCTCTGCTGTTGTATGTACCCGCGTTCTTTTTGGCAACCTACTCCATCAAGTTGCAAGAGACACTATCCAAACGGTTTCGTTTGAGAAGTGTGGCTGTCGGAATAACGTTGTTTTTGGCAGGATGGGGCATTGCTCTGATCCCGATGACCAATTATCACAGCTTCGCATTTCATAAAGACATCTATCCTGCCAATATTATCTACAATCAGTATTTTGCATTGAATAAATACATAAAGACGTTGAATCATGCAGAGAACGCACGTACTTTTTCGTTTCAAGCGACCCGATCTACTCAATCCAAAGAGCAGGAGATCATCATCTTAATGGTTGGAGAGACATCGCGGGCGATCAGCTGGGGGTTGTATAACAAGGAGTTGAACACAACACCCCGACTTGCCAAACGGAAAGGTTTGATTCATTTTACCGATGTGCTTACGCAAGCAACGGTAACCCACAAGAGCGTACCCATCATTCTCTCAGCAGCATGCGCTGAAAACTTTGATGTAATATATAAGCAGAAAAGCGTCATCTCCGCTTTCAAAGAGGCCGGCTTCAAAACGGTTGCTTTTTCCAATCAGCAGCCCAACCACTCTTTTCTGGACGATTTTTACAACGAAGCCGAAGAGTACAAGAATTACTATCTCGAAAGCAAGGAGGTACATGTCAGCTTCAAGCCTGATGGAATCGTGCTGGATGATGTAAAGAAAGTGCTGGAGAAAGAGAAAGGGGACCTTTTTATCTACATTCACGGATATGGTTCGCACTTCAATTACAAAGAGCGATATCCAAAGGAGTTCTCGGTTTATAAACCGGATGACCTGAAAAGAATCTCCGAACTGTATCGTCCTGAAATGCTGAATGCCTATAACAACAGCATTCTGTACACAGATTATGTCATCGACTCACTTGCCTCCATGCTTGAGAGCAAAGATTGCTGCAGTTCGCTGATCTATCTTTCCGACCATGGGGAGGATCTCTTTGATGATGACCGCGACCGGTATCTCCACGCCTCTCCCACTCCCACCTTTTATCAGCTGTATATCCCGATGGTGGCGTGGTTTTCAGAGAAATACCGAACAGCGTTTCCTGTGATATTCGACAATGCCCAAAAGCATCAGCAATCGCCAATCAGCACTAACTCAATCTTCCATACGCTTCTTGATATGGGACAAATCAATACGCCTTACAAAGACAGCACCTTGGCGATCACGAACAAACATTTTGAGTCCAGAAAGAGATTCTTTCTGGATGACCATGATCAGGCGATCGAAATATCCAGATCCGGACTCAAGAAATGCGATTTTGAGATGTTTAAAAAGTGGAATATCGACTACTAAACAAAATCAGCTATTCGTTCGTAGAAATGGTTGGAAAAGTATTTTTCCGAAATAAAGAGGAGAATAAAGAGTTTTATTAAATTTGCACACAAAACATCAGATAGAATGAGCAAAACTAAAGTTACCACCAAAAAAGGGAGTGCCGATAAAAAGCCATCCACCTTTTCAAAGATAAAGTCCTTTTTCAAAAACGAACGTACAGCTTTCGCCTTTGGCTTGGTTATTCTGTTGATTACGTTTTATCTCTTTATTGCTTTTGCCTCTTTTTTCTTTACAGGATCAGCCGATCAAAGTAAAGTTGAGAATATCACATTAACCGAACTTGCGAGAAACAGAGAGGATATTGGCAACTGGGCAGGTGTTCAGGGAGCCTTTCTGGCTCACCTATTCTTGAATGAATGGGTAGGAATCGCCTCCTTCTTTATTTTAGCTTTCCTGCTTTTGTTCAGCTTAAAACTGATGAAAATTCAGCAATCATCGTTGTTCAAATGGTTTCTTCTCTCCTCTTTGGGGGTACTTTGGACCTCTGTCGCACTGAGTTTCTTTTTTGAGCCGTTCATGAACGATTCGTTTCTCTTCCTGGGTGGCAAACTAGGATCGGTGGTTAGCCGGATCATCCGGAATTACATCGGATGGTCGGGCACTTTCCTACTTGTAATGGGCGTTCTGGCTATCTTTTGCGTTTTTACAATGCAATCGGCCACCCCTGCTCTCAGACGTTTCTTCTCATTCATTCCGGCCATTGGCAACAAATTGAAAGCGGAAGCTTCTGCTCCGGCTAGCGCTGCGACAGAGACTGAGAAGGAGATCCTCTCTGAAGAAGAGGAAGAAGTGGCAGACGAGGAAGAGCTCATGGAAGAAGAGGAAGAAGAGAGCTCAAAAGAAGAGCTGTACGATGAGGAGGAGGAAGTGGCTGACGAGGAAGAGATCTATGATGAGACACTGGACAATCCTTATACTGAACCCGACGACTTGACAAAGAAAAATACACCACTGCTGGAAGAAGATAACTTTACCATTGAAGTGGCTCCGGATGAAGAGAGTTACGATGGTTCAGCGTTGGGTAAATATGACCCCACGCTGGACCTCTCCAAATATAAATATCCGACCAACGAACTTCTCAAGAAACATGATACGACCAGATTCGTGGATACCGAGGAACAGAAAGCAAACAAGCTCCGAATCATCGAGACGTTGGAGAATTACGGAATCAAGATCTCACGTATCGAAGCGACAGTCGGTCCGACAATCACGCTCTATGAGATTGTGCCTGCTCCGGGTGTACGTATCTCCAAGATAAAGAATTTGGAAAACGATATCGCACTCAGTTTGTCTGCCTTGGGTATTCGAATCATCGCCCCTATTCCCGGCAAAGGTACCATTGGTATTGAGGTGCCTAATAAAGAGGCGCAGCTTGCTTCGATGCATTCCATTCTGTTTTCCAAGAAATTTCAGGAGAGCAACTACGAACTGCCTCTGGCACTGGGTAAGACGATAACCAACGATATCTTCATGGTCGATCTGTGCAAGATGCCTCACATTCTGGTAGCCGGTGCGACAGGTCAGGGTAAGTCCGTCGGACTGAACGCGATCATCACCTCGTTGCTGTACAAGAAACATCCTTCACAACTTAAGTTTGTACTCGTTGACCCGAAAAAGGTTGAGTTTAATATTTATTCGGCCATCGAGCGCCATTTCCTTGCCAAACTGCCGGATGCGGAAGAGGCCATCGTGACAGACTTTACCAAAGTGGTTCAGACGCTTAAATCGTTGACCAAAGAGATGGACAACCGGTACGACTTACTGAAGAAGGCGAAAACAAGAACGATCAAAGAATACAACACGAAATTCATTGAACGCAAACTTAATCCGGCGAAAGGACACGTATATATGCCTTATATCGTTGTTATTATTGATGAGTTTGGTGATTTGATCATGACGGCCGGTAAAGATGTGGAAATGCCCATCGCACGTATCGCACAGCTGGCTCGGGCAGTAGGTATTCACATGGTCATTGCAACGCAACGACCTTCTACCAACATTATCACCGGTTCGATCAAGGCAAACTTTCCCGCTCGTATGGCGTTTAGGGTAGCTTCCATGATTGACTCGCGTACGATTCTCGACTCTCCCGGTGCTAATCAATTGATTGGACGAGGCGATTTTCTTTTCTCACAAGGAAGCGAACTTACCCGCGTACAATGTGCTTTTATTGACACACCTGAAGTGGAGTCCGTAACTGATTTTATTGGCAATCAGACAGGTTACCCAAGTGCGATGTATCTGCCTGAATGTGAATCTGACGATGACTCGAATACGATTCGTCAAAACGTCTTGGACGATAAAGATCCGCTTTTTGAGGAAGCGGCACACTTGCTTGTCATTCACCAACAGGGTTCCACTTCGTTGATTCAACGCAAGTTTTCTATCGGGTATAATCGCGCCGGACGAATTGTGGATCAACTGGAAGCTGCCGGAATCATCGGACCGTTTGAAGGAAGTAAGGCGCGGCAAGTACTTGTACAAGATGAGATTCAATTGGAACGTATATTAGAAAACTACAGATAAAAACTATTTAGAATGAAAGAACTGACAATGAAGAAAACGATGCTTTGTCTGATGGCAGCCTGTCTGATGACACCACTGTATGCTCAAAAAGAAAAAGTTCAGAAAGAACCGGTAAGTGACGTCACCTACGGAATCCCACAGCCTAAGAATCCTGACATCAACGGTATAATGAGTAAAGCTATCGCCAATGTGATGGATCCAAAAGGGGTTACAATCACCTATAACATGCGCTACAAAGACCTGAAAGGGAAACAATCAAACGCAACCAATGGAATAGCCAAGATTAAAGGTGACAAGTTTTATGTTTTCGCTCCTCAGTTTGAGTCGTGGTATAACGGGACAACACAATGGACACTGCAACGGGGCGCAAAAGAGGTAACTGTTTCTACTCCGACTGACGCCGAACTGTCAGAGACCAATCCGATGTTTATCCTGCGTAATTACAATAAAAACTATACAACCAAATACATTCGCTTAGCCTTTTCCAGCGATCATCAAAAGTATGTACACTGCTTGGAACTCACTCCCAAGAATACAAAAAGTGATGTCAAAAAAATAATCATCAATATCTTTGACAACCTTTTTGT
>JAQUZH010000136.1 GCA_028691445.1 Bacteroidales bacterium
GCGATAGCTGCCATCGTCTTCAATCGCCTCATTGACTACGTCCCATCCCTTCACTCTGCCCTTGTAACGGGTCACCAGCGTAGTGATGTGTTTTTTCATTCGTTCGATGAGCACCTCTCTGGTTACCTCATTGCCCTGACTGTCTTTGAAAAACCAAGCGGGCACCTGCGAGTGCCACATCAATGTATGTCCCGTGATAAAGAGTCCGTTTTTCTCTCCAAATTCAACAAACTGATCGGCCAAATCAAAGTCAAAAACACCTTCCTGAGGCTGAATAGACTCTATCTTCATGCAGTTTTCTGCTACGATAGCACTAAAGTTTTCCTTTACCACACGAATTGACGCGGTGTCTCTTCCGGTAATCTGGCCCTGATTGAGCGCCGTTCCGATGTAAAACTTTCCGGCATACGCATCTTTCATGCGTTTTTCCTGACCATACGATTCTCCTGTACTTAATGCACTCAGCAGGATTGATCCCAGCATGAGAGTAGCAATTCTCTTCTTTTCCATCTTTATTTGTTTATTAAATTATGCAGTTTCGCCCCTGCGGGACATTAATTCTTTTTGTATCAACACTTCTTTTTTCTTGTCTATCTCGTAGAAAAACAGACACGCTACACTGACGCAGAAAGTCAAAGTCGGGAAGACGCTCAGCGATAGTTTGATTCCTTCGATGGTCTCCGGTGTCTGACCAGACAGGCCTTCCTGATAGCCACTGACTGCAAGGATACCGGCTACCAAAGCTCCTCCGATGCTCAGACCAGCCTTCAAACCAAAGATCATGGCTGAAAAAATGATCGCGGTAGCCCGACGGTTGTTTTTCCATTCCGAATAGTCGGCCACGTCGGCAATCATCGCCCAGAGAAGCGGGGTGGATATGCCATAGAAAAAGCCGTGTGCCAATTGGGTCAGAAAGACCAATGCAATAGACTGTGGACCATAAAAGTAAAACAGCAGCAAACAGAATGCAGAGAGAAAGAGGCTGGCGCCAAACACATCTCTCTTTCCATACTTATCGGCCAATGTCTTTGAGAAGCCTATACCAATCATCATCATGATAATTCCACCTGCATTAAACAAACTAAAACCCGATGTAGCCACATCTTCCGGCCAGGTAAAGCCTACCAGTCCCATGTTTACAAACATCGCGTTTAAGCCGGCGATAAAGGTATGAAAACCAATACCGGTCAAAAAGGTAGCCAGTGCATCCTGATCCAGATAGTTCTCAAAATAGTACACATACATACCTCCTTTTAATGCCAACGTGATGAAAATGAAAACCGTCAGTATCAACATGGCAATCCATGGTTTGTTTTTAAACAAATCGGTGAGGTCTTCCTTCACACTGGATTTTTGTTCGGGCTTGGGAACAATGCGTTCTTTGGTGGTTAAAAATGTAATGATAAAGAAGATCACCCCTGTAATCGCAAAGATCGAGATGGTATGCTGAAATCCGACGGTTTTGTCGCCATCTCCCAAGATAAGCACCAACGGGAGCAACAAAGCCTGCACGATAAATTGGGCAATCATCACGGCCACAAAACGGTAGGACGAGATACTGTTACGTTCTGCCATATCGCCCGTAAGCACACCGCTCAGCGAAGCATACGGCAGATTGTTGGCCGAATAGGTGATGACTAATAAGATATAGGTGATCAGTGCATAGGCCATTTTTCCATTTTCACTAAAGTCCGGGGTACTGAACGTCAGCATGGCGATTGCGCCAAAAGGAATGGCTGTCCACAAGATCCAGGGACGGAACTTACCCCAACGAGTCATGGTACGGTCGGCAATGATACCCATCACCGGATTAAAAAAGGCACCAATCATACCACCGGCAAAGATAATGGCCGAAGCCGAAGCTGCCGGAATCTTATAAACATCGGTATAAAAGAAAGCCAGAAAGGTCATCAAGGTCTGAAAAATCAGATTCGCGGCAAGGTCGCCTAAACTGTACCCAATCTTTTCAATAAACGAAACTTTTTGCATGATATGTAAATTTATTTTAGTTTTTCGTCCGATTACAACCGCAAATATACAGTGGCTATTCAGAGCGATACTAAAACAATGTTACAGATGTTTTTCTCTACGTTACATCAGGCAAAAAAGAGCAGAAACATCACTTATCATCAGCGATTTGATCTGCTATATGCGTCTCCGCATACTCTTTCGGCGATTGTCCGAAGAAATCGTGAAAGGAGGTGGAAAAGTGGGAAAGAGAAGAAAAGCCCGTTGCATAAGCCACTTCCGAAACACTCTGTTTCTTTCCGGCCAGCAACGAAGCGGCCTGGCGTAAGCGCACTCCCCTGATAAAGTCGCGCGCCGACTGGTTGGTCAGTTCTTTTAGTTTGCGGTGCATGTGTACGCGACTGATGCCGACTTCTTCAGCCAGTTTCTCCACGTTCAGGTTGGGATCGGACAAGTTTTGATTGATCACCTTCATCACTTTGGCGAGCAAGATTTCATCCGACGATTTCAGTTCCACCTTCTCGATCTTCTCCTCCTGTGCCTCCCTACCGCTAAACTTGGTCTTGAGTCGTCCGCGGCTCTCAATCAGGTTGTGCACCGTCATTCTGAGCACATCCATATTAAACGGCTTGGCCACATAAGCATCGGCACCGGTTTGCAGCCCCTCCACCTGATCTTCGACCGATGATCTTGCCGTGAGCAGTATGACGGGAATATCACTGATATTGATGTTTTGCTTCAGTTTGCGGCACAAGGTGATACCATCCATTTCGGGCATCATTACATCGCTGATGATCAGATCAGGCTTCTCTCTCAAGGCCGTCTCCAATCCCTCTTTACCGTTCACACACTCCAGCACCTTGTAGTCGCGCGACAGTTCGCCGCTCACATACCGGCGTATATCCTCTTCATCCTCGACAATCAAGACACGATATCCCTTTCGCTTACTCCTATTCTCTTTCGTCGGAGCACCCTTCGCTTCATTTTCACGCTGTGCAAATTCAGTTTGATACACAGAAAGTCGTCCCGACAAAGCCTCCTCAGCTTCTAAAGCCGTTTCAATCTGTTCGGTGGAGAGATGAGCGCAACCCAATGGCAAGCGGAGCACAAAGCGCGCACCGGTACCCTCCTTGCGGTTTTCCGCATGTAACGTTCCCTGATGCAGTTCAGCCAGCGAGCGCGCCAGATGCAATCCGATGCCTGTGCCAAAATGCGAACCGGTAAGCGGATTATCGATCTGATAGTACCGTTCGAAGATCTTCTCCAATTTGTCTGCATCCAAACCAATGCCGGTATCGCTGATGACTATCTCTACATATCGCTTCAGCGGTCCGTCAGCTTCAGGATCGAGTCCGGAAGAGAGTTCAACAGTGATCGCTCCGTTTTCCGGTGTAAATTTGAACGCGTTGGCTAAGATATTAAAGATGATCTTGTCAAAGTTATTCAGATCAATCCAGGCTTTGAGCTCCTTCTCTTCGTGGACAAACGAAAGCGTGATTTTTTTGCGGCTCGCCTGATACTCAAAAGTCATGAGCAGTTCCTCGATAAAACGAATGATATCGGTTTCGCCAAACCGTAGCCGCATCTGTCCCTTATCCAGCTTGCGGACATCCAACAGCTGATTGATCAACTGCAGGATACGGCGTGCCGTACGGTACATCAGCAGATAATCCTTCTGTTTATCCGGATTATTCTTCTCCGCCAGCAGTTTTTCAAGTGGCGCAATGATCAGCGTCATTGGCGTCCGTATTTCATGCGATATATTGGTAAAGAACTGTAGTTTAGCCTCACTGATTTGTCTTTCGCTCTCCTGTTTCATCCGTTCCCTGCGGTTTCTGAAGCGTGCCAGAATATACTGTGCGACCGCTGCTACAAATAAGCCGACCAACAACAGATACAAACAGTAAGCCCACCAGGAACGATACCATGGAGGAATAATGACCACTTCAACTTCGCGTGTAGCCGAAACAACATCGTTCAGACAGGCACGAAAACGAAACGCGTAGGTGCCCGGACTCAGATTGGTAAAGGTGGCGCGATTCATTCCAGGCTGCATACGAATCCATTCCGTGCCAAGTCCCTCCATCTGGTATTCGTAATAGATACGTTCGGCGTTATTGAAATCGAGTGTGGAAAGTTCGAAGCTAAACGCATTGTCACTGAAAGAGAGCACAAAACGGTCCTCATCCATCACCGCCTTCGTAATAATGGGTTTGCCACCCGAGCGATCGCCCTCTCTCACCGACTTCTCAAAACGATAAAAATGGGTGATACAGACATCCAGCGGAGTTCTTTTATCAATGATCTTCTGTGGATTGAAAAAGGTAATTCCCTTGATACCTCCAAAAAAGAGCGTACCGTCGCTCCCTTTAAACCGGGCGCCGCGGTAAAACTCGTTACTCTGCAACCCGTCGAACGCAAAGAAATTGACAAACTTCTTCTCGTCGGGCGTCAAGCGAGACAAGCCATAATGCGTGCTTAGCCATATATTCTTTCGGTCATCTTCCAGCATCGCGCAGATCACATTGTTGGGCAGACCATCCTTCACGGTATATTGCGTCATTTTACCCTGATTATCCAGACAGGCAAGTCCCTCGGAGGTTCCAAACCAGATCCGGTGTGAAGAATCTTCCAAGATGGAATAGACCACCATACCCGGCAATTGATCTTTGCTCCACTTATAGTACTGATAGCTATCGGATGCCGGAGAGTATCGGCACGCACCGTCAAAGGTGCCAAACCAGATCGCTCCTTCACTATCCGGCAGGATACAGTTGATCCATCCGCCGGGCAATCCCTTCCTTCCGGGAGCAGACTGAGCCACCACCGGAAGATGCGTCAGTCGATTGGTGGCCAAGTCGAGTTGAAAAGCACCCTTACCATAGGTGCCAATCCAGAGATGTCCGGCTCCGTCTTCAGCAATGCACGACACATACTCATCCGGGATATCGTGTCTGTCAGGAAAAAGATCTTTGGCATAAGTACAAGTTTGCGTCTTCCGGTCAAACCGGATCAACCCGTTAATATAAGATCCCAGCCACAAGGAGCGGCGCGAATCTTCCAGAACACTCATAATCGTATTGGAAACAGAAGCATCGTCGAGGGGAAGAGGGTGATGAAGCACCTTCCCATCCTTGGCCAGGATAGCGTACAGGCCATCGTTGTCCGTACCCACCCAGGTGGTTTGTTCGGAGTCCTTGCAGACAGAGGTGACACACGACGAACCGATCGTGTTCTGTTTCAACGACCGGTAGCCGAGATAACCAAACGTATTGGCGTTACCTGGAATAAAATAGACACCTTTTTGAAAGAGACCGAGCCACAAGTTGCCCGCTTTATCTTCGAGCAACGCATGCACTTTCGTCTTTGAGAAATCAAACAAGTCGGTTTCTACCTCATACTCACCGACCACTTCATCGCCGGGGAGATATCGCTTTACCCCCTGACCATCCGTTCCGATGATCAGTTCGCCGCGGTTATTGAGGAGCATCGACTGAATCCGCAATCGCGCCCATCCATTGCCATATCGTACAGAACGCACCTTTTGTAAGGCAGGTTCCATTACATTTAATCCACCAAGCGTACCAATATAGACATTGCCTCGGCCATCTTCACACAAAGCGACCACATTGCCATCTGTAAGTTCGCCGGGAGCACTCAAGGTGCGTACCTCGTCCGTAGCAGGTGTATAGATGGAGAGTCCGCGATTATCTGATGCTATCCAAAGTCGGTGGTCTGAATCTTCCATCAGTGTCGTCAAGGTCACACTGCACAAACGAGGGTTCAGTTTGCTCTCCACCAAACAGGAATCGGATCCTTTGCGTATGGAAAGAAGTCCGTAGCCCGATGTGGCAATCCAGATATCGCCGTTAGTTGACTCCAGAATGGAGGTGATCAAGGGGAAGATACGCTTCTCGTTCTGATAGACTTCCACTTCCCGAAACAAATCTTTCGCGCGGTCATAGAGCAATAACCCGTTGATACACCCAACCCAAAAACGATTCTGTGTATCCTCATAGACCGCCCTGACATAATTATTCTTCAAAGAAGTTGAATCACCCGCGCTGTTGCGGTACATCGTAAAACGAAGTCCGTCAAACCGGTTTAATCCATCTTCGGTTGCAATCCAGACAAAACCCTTTCGATCCTGATATACCTTATTTATGAGACTGTTGGAAATCTCTTTGTCAGTAGAATAAAACTTGCCCACCTGAGCAGTGCCACTCAAGGCAAAACCAAGGTAAAAACAGAGACAAAAGAAGAGTGGACGTAAATGATTCATTGCATTCCTCAAGAGTGATCTACACAGAGCTGTTAATTACCGCCAAAGATAACTATTTATTCTTCCTGAAGAAAAAGAAGTATGTAACATTTGCTTTACACCCGTAACAAGGAGAGGGTTACTGTTTCGTCTTCAGCAGTCGCTGAATCTCCGTTTCGAGTTCGGCGGGTTTAACAGCCGAATCAAAGCGTCGTACCGGATTACCTTTCCGGTCAAGCAGAAACTTCGTAAAATTCCACTTCACGTCATTCCCTTCCCCTTCCTTTCCGGGCAACTTCTTCTTCAGAAAAAAATAGAGAGGAGCCGCCTCCTTTCCGTTGACATCTATCTTCTCAAACATAGGGAAAGTCACTCCATAGTTTTCAGTACAAAACGCAGCGATCTCAGTGGCCGTACCTGGCTCCTGCGCTCCAAACTGATTGCAAGGAAACCCCAGAATCACCAAACCCTCTCCTTTGTATTTTTTGTACAAAGCTTCCAATCCGGCATACTGTGGAGTAAATCCGCACTTACTGGCCGTATTAACTACCAGCACCACTTTCCCTTTATACATTTTAAGAGGCACCTCTTTTCCCTGCAAACTCTTCACTTTAAAAGAATAGAAAGACTCCGCTGCATTTACTTCAACCAATGGAAGCATCCAGGTAAGTAGCAGCATTGGCACCACAAGGCATTTCGCAGTAATAATCCATTTCATACATTCAGGTTTTAAGAGTTAGTTCAACAAATATACGAATAGTTCAGTCACGGCCAAAATCTATCGGTCAAAATTAGTTCACCAACACACCGGCACCGGAAGCACCGGAGAGTGAATCACTACCGGCAACTCTTGGTGCTCCTTCAACGGAAGAGAGGATCGTATACTTATTATCATCGGTCGTTTCCGCATCCAGTTCTTCAAATCGCTGCGAGTTTTTCGATTTAAACTCCGGCACTACCTTCTTCATCAATCGCACCGTATCGTCAATCTGCACTTCACGCGAGAGATGTTCAAACTCGCGATAAGCCGCCAAAATATCTTCGTATACATAGTTGCGTACCTTCGCCACACGGATCTTCTCATGCACCGTAGGAATCGTATTCTCTTCGTTGCTCAACACCTCTTC
>JAQUZH010000137.1 GCA_028691445.1 Bacteroidales bacterium
GGAGTGCCTTTCAACATTGCTTCCTATGCCCTGCTGCTACAGATGATGGCACAGGTCACCGGACTGAAAGCGGGCGATTTCATTCACACATTGGGCGACGCACACATCTACACCAACCACATCGAGCAGGTCAAACTACAGCTCACGCGCGACTGTCGGCCGTTGCCACAGATGCAGATCAATCCGGATGTAAAAAGCATCTTTGACTTCAAGTTTGAGGACTTTGAGCTCACCGGCTACGATCCTCATCCCCATATCAAAGGAGAGGTTGCCGTATGATTTCGATTATTGTTGCCATCGCACAAGAGAATGCCATCGGAAGAAACAACCAGCTTCTCTGCCATCTATCAGACGATCTGAAGCGTTTTAAGCGACTCACCAGCGGTCACACGGTGATCATGGGGCGCAACACCTTTGACTCGCTACCCAACGGTCCGCTGCCCAACCGGACGAACATTGTCCTGACCAGCCGTCCGCACTCACTCCCGGAAGGATGTATCGCAGTAAAGTCGCTGGAAGAGGCGATAGCCTGCGCCGAAGCGGATGAAGAGCTCTTTATCATCGGCGGTGCCTCTGTCTATCAACAGGCGTTACCCCTGGCAGACAGACTCTATCTCACGTTCATCCACCACACCTTTGCCGATGCCGACACCTTCTTTCCCAAGATCGACTTCAGCCAATGGCAGCAAACCGAAAGCGAAAAGCACGAGGCAAACGAAAAGAATGCCTTCCCCTACTCGTTTGTGGACTACGTTCGAGTGAAATAAGCGGGTAGAAGCACCCTGGTGCTTCTACCCGCTTCGCTCCTTCACTCTTCCCACTTCACACCATAGAAGCAAAAATTTGCATATAAAAGTCACGCACAGACGCCCCATCGACAAGGACCGACACATGCTTTCCACCTTTTTCCTCGGTATATTTGAGCGGAAAAAGCAGGCATCTCTTCGTAATCGTCAGTTCCCTTTCAACCGTCCCGGCAGCGTTTGAGACACTTCTCGTCCAACAGGCTGTCCCGTCATAAACTTGTAAACCGTCTGAGATTGATACGTCTCTCCCGGTCGTAAGATCGAATTGGGAAAGTCCGGATGGTTGGGCGAATCCGGGAAATGCTGTGTTTCCAAACAAAAAGCACCATTCTTGGCAAACGGTTTACCGCCTCTGCCCTTTGTTCTTTCACTGAGGTAATTGCCTGTATAAAACACCACGCCGGGCTCAGTGGTATACACTTCCATCGCCCGGCCACTTAGAGAGTCATAGGCAGTGGCAGCCAGCGCCAACTTACCGCTCTGATTGCGCAACACATAAGTCAGGTCATACCCATTATTCTGCTTCACATCCGCAATCCGCAAACCAATCAGTTGAGGTGAAGTAAAATCAAACGGCGTTCCCTTTACATCCAGACGCTTTCCGGTAGGGAAATTACCCTCACTTGCCTCCAGATATTGATCAGCATGGATGGTTAATTCGGTGTTTAATGCTTTGTTGTCCTTGCCTCCTGAGAGATTAAAGTACGAATGATTGGTCAGAATAACTGGCGTCGCCTGATCCGTTTTTGCAGAGTAGTCTATCTTAAGCTCGTTTGCCTCGGTGAGCGTATAAGTGATCGTCACCTGTAAATTACCGGGAAAACCTTCCTCTCCATCCTTGCTGAAATAGGTCATCTGGATGGCAGCCTCTTTCTTATCGCGCGGTGCATCGATCGCCCAGACCCTTTTATCAAACCCTTTCATGCCCCCATGGATATTGGATGTCAGGATATACTCTTTACCATCCAGCGTAAACCGCTTGTCGGTGATACGGTTAGCCACTCGTCCGACGGAAGCTCCCATAAGTGCATTCGCCCGACCTGTATAAGATGAGAGCGAATCAAAACCGAGCACGATGCTTCCCATTTGTCCCTTATTATCGGGCGTGATGATATCGGTAATGGTACCACCATAGTTGATTACTTTCACCTGCAGTCCGTTGCTGTTAGTCAGTGTATATTGGTAGACCTTTTGCCCCTCTGTTTCACCAAAGTAGGTTTTACTGACTGACGTCTCACTCTTGCGGTCTGACAGTTGCTGAGGATACAATCCAAATGCATGGGCGGGTGCCCATGCATAGACGGTGATCAAAAGGAGACTGCATAATCTGGAGAAAAAAGCAATTCGATTCATTTGATTTACGTTAAGAGGTAGATATGTTTGTTTTGATGTTGTTTATTTGTTTCAGACAAGTGTTACTGCCAATCATCAATGAATCTCTCCAAAGAAGACGTCCTCAGTAGTACGGGGTTCATTCAACGGTACAATAATGGTGGAAGGACCCAGATTGGCCGGTTCGTCCCAAGCACGCAGTGCCCATACGACCTTCTTATCGGGAGTTACTTCAATCGCTTGAAGCGGTTGATTGTTTTTATCGAGCGTGTCATCCCATTGACTAAACCAGTTGCCAATAAGCGTATTGCCATTCGCCAAACGAACTGAAACCTGTGGCGAGGTGATCTGAAAATCGGCAGTACTCTCAAACGGATATTCCCATACCACCTCAGACTTACTGCTTACTTCGAATACCTTCTTTCTGGTAGTAATCAATATGTTGCCGTTTTTTAGCGATTCGACGCCCCACACACCCGGAGCATCTATCGTGAGGAGTTGTTTACCTTTTGAATCATATTCTGACACTTTACCCATATCCATGTGGGCTACCAGAAGAGTACCTTTAGCGGTAAGTCGGGCATGACGCAGCTGTCCATGCGTACTGGTCGGATTACCGGAGGGTATCGCCAATTCTTTGATAATCTTGCCAGTCACTTTATTGATTACAACAATCTTGGAAGGATTGCTGTTTTGCACAAACAGCACCAGCTTTTTACCAATTGCCTGAGCGGTATGAATCTCCGTGCCTTCGGGTGCGTCATAGTTCCATACAACCTTCTTCTCCTGACTGACTTCTGTGATCCCATACTGATGCGCAAAAAGAATGTTTCCATTTGAAAGCATCATCGCATCACTGATCTCTCCTTTGCCATCGTGCGTATACGACCATACGATCTTACCATCGCGGACGATGTACATATTTTCCTGCTTTGCTTCACCGGCATAAAAGAAATCAAAGTGTGACAAACCATTGCCGGGCAAAACTGCCGGTGCGTAAGGTTTCACTTTTGTCGAAGCAGATTCCTGCGACAGGGTCTGCTGGCAGAGTCCCAAAGCAAGAGCCGGAATGAAAAGTCCCCTTTGCAATTGTGACTTCAAAATGGAAAGAAATGAGGTTGTATTCATGGTTCAGTTTGTGTTATGGAACGTTATTTATTGCCTAAAGGGATATAGATAAACTCAATGCCCTGCCCCTTCTTCGGATCCAGGTTTCTGGAGTATTTCATCTCAGTGTCATTGTTCCAATGCTCGAAGGTGCCCAGACTCTTGACAGGCTTGCCACCTTGCAGATACTTCGTACCCGACGGCGCCTGCTCAGGAATTGCCATTTCGCGAAGGAAATCATCGGCATTCTCGCGCACCAAAATACGCGGCACATTGTGATAGGTCGGTTCGGTGTTGTTCTTGCTTTGAGCATACATGAGGTCAAGTCCCACAGACTGTATCGCCACGCCATCCAATGAAGCGAGGAGGCAAGCAGGCCATTCCGGGTTTTCATAGGGAACCACCTGGTTGTTGAAAGGAGGATTGGGGAAATGGAGCGGATAACTGCGCCATTTGCGTCCGCAATAGAGACCGTCCAACATGTATAAAATAGTCTTCGCTCCCAGATTAGGGGAAGCAGCCAGATCGACCAGTGGAGAATAAGCATTCTTCTTCCCTTCTTGTTTGGTGTTGAGGATGGAATGCAACTCAGGCGTACCTTTAATCGAACCGGCATGATTCTTTCCGGTCATCGTTACGGCTGTCTGTCCCTCATCGCCATCTTCCATATAATTATACGGGTAGGCATGCAATTTCAACATAGCCATATTGATCAGGTATGTCGCGTCAACAATCTGACGGGGCATCAGTTTGGCCTCTCTGTAATTGCCTGCCGAATAGCTGACACCTTCCACCCAATCGGCAGCTTCGATACCGTGGTGATCGCCATAAGCAGGGTTGAACGGTTGATTCTTTGTCGCACGATCTTGTTGCAAAAACCGTACATCTTTAAACTCTTTCCAGAGGGTGGTCAGCATCGCCGGATAGAAGTTGCGACGCACATCATAGATGACAATATTGTTTTGTGGCACCTTCGCCTCGTGGACCAGCTGCCGAACCATAGCCAGCACTACCTGTGGAGTGGCATCGCTCTGATTATCTTTTTTGTTGTCGCTACTGTTGTTCAGATTAATCTTCAAGGCAACCACCTCACCGGCTTGGTATTTTCTGTTCTTCAGACCACGTGAGTTTGCATTGTAGTAAGTAAAGATCTTATTCCAGGCCTCCTTATCTTTGCGTGTACCTGTGAGCTTTTGCATCGTGACGGACATCATCTCGCAGACTGCATCGATATCCGTATTCTTATCCAACCACCACTGATCTTCTTCCTTTTTCCAGTTACCTGCCCATTGGCACGCCTCGGGATTGCGAGCCATTACGACACGACCCGGATAGATGCCCTGAGCCACTCCGATGGGCTGATTAGAGGGACCCGGCTGAAAGTCGTATCCCACAGCAGGCACAAAAGGTTTATCCTCGTTTGCAGCCAGTGCATCCATGATACCTGAGGGCATCACTGTCAGCCATCCGACCAGCACAATCGTAGAGGCAATGCCACAAACGGCAATCATCGTACGGTTGGAAGCAAAGCGTTTGCCGAGTTTTTTGAAAGCAAACAAGCTCGAGAGTGTGGCCGTGAGCCAGATAACAAAGGCACTCGCAACAGGAAACGCCGCTTGCTGACAAGGGTATGAAGCTCTGCTGGGTTTGGGGATGACCCGTATGAGAAACCAGATCAACGCCGCCAAACCAATGAGGATGGCAGACGTTTTATTCCATAGTTTGTACAAGGGAAGCGATAGTTTCACCAGGATAGATTGAAAAGTCTGTTTCATGTTTGTCGTTATTTAAGAGAATGGTCTCTGTGATGCCTCTGCACAGCTATGCAAAAGTATAGGATTGGAGGACATCCTCCGTGCATTAATGTGCCATATTAGTCTATGTATGAGCGAAGAGGCTTATTCTCCGAATTTAAAATAGATTTTTCCCCTCAAAGGTGTGCCGTTGCAAAGGTTCTTTGCTCCCTGCGGACCTTCCTCATGAGCTTGCGAAAACTTGGTGCCAATCGGACTGATGCCATGAAGTATGGAAACAGTACCCGTTGGGAAAGGGGGATAGACACCACCGGAAGATTGTACCGGTTTGTCGGGCGTAAAGAGATGGAGAAACAGCTCTTTGGTGGCTGAGACAATAGTGATCGGACACTCTTTGGTGTGGATCTTGACCCCATAGAAATGGGAGTAATAGCCCTTGAACTCGGGATAATCCCAGGTCTGTCCGGTGATCGTGTTGTTGTATTCCTTTTCGTACACGCCAAATTGAGTTCCCCGCAGGCGGTTCTTCCAGACATGATACGGTCCGTTTGCCATTAGTGTGGCTCCTTTTACCTGACTCTCGGGATAGGAGAAGGTGATGCCGGTGTAATCAAAAGAGCCCGTCGGACTGTACGCATACTCCAACTGCAACCAACCGCCCCGTAGCATCGTCCACTTCGCATGGCAAATGGAGTCATAGAGCAGTTCGACGACGGCTCCATTGGGTGCTGAGTAGTGTTTGAGCTCTTTGAAGGAGGTCGGGAAGCCGGCAAACTGAGGTCCGTTGTCAAAAGAGAGTTTTTTCCCATCCGTCATCACCTCGGAAATCATCCCATTCTTTTTGTTGAAAGTAACGGAAGTCTTTGCCGACTCTACCGTAAGAAATTCGGTGCGATCAGTTACCTTTACTTGATCGTTGCTTTCAGATACAAGTTGCGCTGCCATCGTCGCGGGAGAGGTGATCGTCCACGACCAGGTATTGATCTGACGCTTGTAGCGATCGGTGGCAGTGATGTAAAGCGCGTCATACTGTTTCCAATCGGAAGGCAATTGGAGTTGCAGCAACCCGCTGTCACCGGCTGCTACGGAAGGTGCTTTGATCGTTCCGGCTTGTTTTTTTGTCTGCAGTTTGGTCAGCGGCCGATTGAATTTGACCAGTTCGTAGGTAAACGTGCACTGATTCAGGTTGCTATACAAGAAGCGATTGGCAACAGGCAGACTCCCATCAAAATCGACAGGCAAGGTAGTTTGCGCAAATTGAACCGGCGACCAGATCTCTTTGATGGAATAAAAGCTCCCCTCCTTCTCGTGATGTGGCCCTAAGATGCCATCGGGAGCCAGATTGCCCCGTGTGTCGATGGAGTCGTTCTTATCTTTGCGCACCACTCCCTCGTCGGCAAGCACCCAGAGGAAACCACCGGCCGCAAGCGGTTTGGAGAGCATCAGATTCCAATAATCATCCAGTCCGGCACCATGGCCTCCGTCATACAGTCCGTGCAGAAACTCCGTCGGGAAATAGACCGTATTCCCATTGTTGAGAGCGTTATTTACATACCCATATTTCGGATAATGCTTCGTATCCGTATCGTTGACTTTCGACCACGGTTCGATGACGGTACGCTGCTGAGGGTCATACAGGGCATACTCTCCCCGCACCTCTTTGTTGAAGCCTCCTTCATTGCCATTGTCCCAAAGGACGATAGAAGGATGATTGACATCGCGTCTGACCATCTCTTTGATCAGCCTTTTGGCCGTCGGTGTGTCGTAGAATTTCTGCCAGCCTGCCAGTTCGTCGAGCACAAACAGCCCAAGTGAATCACACACATCCAGGAAATATTGATCAGGCGGGTAATGGCTCATCCGCACGGCATTCATATTCATATCCTTCATCAGATTGACATCTTCAATCGCCAACGTTTTGCTGCTCGTACGACCGGTTTCCGGCCAGAAGGTATGTCGGCAGACGCCCCGAAACAGGATCTTTGTGCCGTTCACATAAAAGCCATCCGAAGGTCTGAGTTCGACGGTACGGAAACCAAACTTCTGCGTATATTGATGCGTCACCTTCTTCCCCTTCTTGAGCTGCACCACCACCTGATAGAGGTTGGGATCTTCCGGATTCCAGAGTTTGGGATTAGTGATTGTGCCTTTTACGACAAACTTTTCTCCATCGGTTGGTGTCTCCGTGCGCAGCAGTTCGCCGACCTTCTCTCCCTCCAATGTCTGAATCTGGGCCTCCACACGCTCCTTTTTCGTCGCACTTCGAACAAACACGTCCATATAAAACGAACCGTTGGCCTTTGCGTCTATGGCCACACTCTCTATATGCGACTCCGAGG
>JAQUZH010000004.1 GCA_028691445.1 Bacteroidales bacterium
GAGAAACACTCCAACTGGTGGAGATATACCTACCGGATGGAACTTTGCGAACAAAGGTACGGCCCGCTTCTGATGCCGTTTCGATACCTTTACCAGACGGACTCTATATCTTGCGTGTCGTTACTTTGACGCAAGAGCAAAGTACAAAGGTGGTGATTAAGCAGTAATAAAACAGGGGTGTCATCACTGACACCCCTGCTCACCTCATTAATAACAATCTTTTTTACCAAAAACCTATTACCTAATTCTATTCTTTTATTCTATTCGTATCACCTGCGACAGCGCTTTGCGCTCTTCGGGCTTGTATTTGGGAAGCTCAATCTTCAGAAGTCCATTCTCTACTTTGGCTGCGATCTTCTCCTTTACTACATTATCGGGCAGAGCCAAGCTCTGTTTAAACTGTGTGTAAGAGAACTCTTTGCGTAGATACTGGTTCTGCTCATCTTTCTCTTCCTTCTCATTCTTTTTTTCCATCGAAATGACCAGGTTGTTCTCTTCGTCAATTTCCAGATTCAAATCCTCTTTTGTCAAACCGGGAACTGTCAGTTCGAGCTTATAAGCCTCTTCATTTTCAATTACATTCATTGCCGGACGAGTGCTTGGTGTGTTTCGCTCGTTCCAGTCATAATTAAATAAGTTGTTTAAAAGCGTAGGAAACAAATCCTGCGAACGTCTTACGAGTACCATTGTTATATCCTCCATTTTTAAGTTAATAATTAATCTACTGTTTGGCTGTTGTTGTAACGTCCAATACATATACTACAACCTTTATGCCAGAAGGTCGGGCTATAGGAAGAGTGAAAATAAGACATTTTCTACTTACATTTTGTCAGCATCACCCGCTTCAACCACTGTAAATTCATCACTACTTTTGTTCTATTGAGATGTGTTGCGTGTTATTGTACTGATATGTCACAATTTCAAACTGACTGTCTTTCATTAAAGATTACTTTTGCACACATCAAACAACCAGTTTAAAATAGATCGAAGATGAAAAAGTTTACATTAGCCTTCCTGTTTGTTAGTGTTATATTGTCAGTTCGTGTCCTGGCACAGCCTCCGATACGTGTGGTCTGTGTCGGCAACAGTATTACCGAGGGAGTTGGAGCTAGCAGTGCAGAAAAAGCGTGGCCCGCGCAGCTCGCCAACTTGTTGGGTAGTCGTTATACGGTGTTGAACTGTGGAGTCAGTGGCACTACCATGTTGAAAAACGGAAGTTATCCTTATTGGACCACCACGAAGCTTTCCGAAGCGAAGAATAATAATCCTCAGATTTTGATTATCGCACTGGGTACCAATGATGCCGGTACTTCCAACTGGGGACTGAAGGCTCAGTTTAAAACAGATTATCTGGCTATGATCAGTGAATTCAGAAAGCTGAACAGAAATCCGATCATCTACCTCTGTTTACCTGCGAAGGTCTTTTCAAATGCGACCCAAACGGCAAATATCAAGTATGAGATGATTCCGATTTTGAAAGAAATCAGTGCGGAACAGAATAACTATCTTATTGATTTTTATTCGGCGATGTTATTAAAAGGATCCCTCTATCCCGATGGATTGCACCCCAATGATGAAGGAGCTGCTACAATGGCTCGTGCAGCCTATAAAGTGATTGCCAAGACGCAGGTAATTGTACCTTATGTATCCGTCAATCAGCAAGACTCGGTGGAGACGACTTCTGCTACTGTGGCGGCAGGTGGTACGCTGACTTTTAAACCGCAGCCGAAGGATGGCACGTGGGCATGGAAAGGTCCGAATGGATTTACATCCACAAACAGGGTAGTCACACTCACTGATATCCAGTTGAATCAAGGTGGTGCTTACACGGCTATTTATACCGATACATTGGGACAGAGAAGTGTGATGAACTTTATGGTCTCTATTGAAGGGTGCAGTGCCGCTTCAATCACTCCATACGTGGCGGTAAACAATGGCGGGTGGAGTACCTCAACGTCTGTAACAACCAATCCGGGTGGCTCGGTAAGCTTCGGCCCTCAGCTTGCGACCGGTACCGGCTCCGGCACCTGGTGTTGGAGTGGTCCGAATGGTTTCTTCTCCAACTCAAGGGCTTTTACTCTGAATACGATTCTTCCTACACAGGCAGGCGACTATACTGCGACCTATTATAATTCGACAGGATGTAAGAGCTCTGTGACAATCAAGGTCGCAGTAGAAGGAGAGGTAGTCTGTCCGACGCTTGTTCCTTATATGAATATCAATGCTACCTGGTCGAAAATCACTTCCGCAGTCGTTAGTGAGGGAGGGAGCGTTACCTTTGGTCCTCAGCCAACTAACGGAAATTGGAGCTGGTCTGGTCCGAATGGCTTTTCGTCCAACAACAGAGAAGCGACTGTCAGTAACTTCAGTGCTGCCAAAGCAGGCAAGTACATCGGCGTATGCACCAATGAATTAGGATGCAAAGACAGTTTGGTGTTCAATCTAAATACTGTCAATACGGCACTGGATCTTCCTGTCGATGATTCGGGTATGATATCCTATCCCAATCCGGCTACCGATAAGGTAACCTTCAAGAATGTGCCTGCCCATACTGCTATCACCGTATGGGATGCATCCGGACGTGCCGTACTGCGCATGCATTCATCTGATGTAACGGAGGATGTCGATATTCAAGTGAGCAACTGGGAAAGTGGCGTGTATTACATTTCCCTGCTCAATGACAATACGAAGACTTATAAAGTAATCAAGAAATAAGTCATAGGTCTTGGTTATGGTTAGGCCCATCCTTCGCTTCGCGCGTTGGATGGGCTCTTTTTTATGAGGTTTAGTGATTACTCTTCTCTTTGATCAAAGTTTCATAATCAATTTTGTCGTATGTAAGACCCTCTACCTCTTCAAATGTGATATAATCAATCAAATCAAAACCGGTAGCTCCTTCTTTTGTAACCATAAGTCGATAGGAAGTATTATCCGTGTTTAGCATCTGTTCTTTCCAAACAGCTATTCCCTTTTCCTTATTAATCAGATGGATTGTTAAGACGTAGTTTCCTTTGTCATTAATTCCTTGAAGGCAAGTAATGACATACATAGTATCAGACTTTCGTTCGATCGATTTAATAACATGAGGCAGTGGCCCATCCATAAAGTTCTCGATAAATAAACTATCTGAAAACAACTTGAACCCATAGCTCATTCCATCCAGATAACATTGCCCTTTATAAATATTAAGAGGTATCCACTCTTTGGACAGTCCCTGCAAATCATGTTTTATAAATGGCTTAGGATACCTCTTCTTAAGCGATTTATAATAGTATTCATAGGCAGTCTTACCCCGTTTGAGATCCAGCTCAAAGGCATTCACATATTTCTTATAAGATTCACTACTACGATTTCTTTCTAAAAAGCAGGCACTCACACACGTATCATGATCCACTACATAGAGCTGCCTGTAAAAGAAGAGCGTGTCATTCTTTACAAAAGGACCTTTCACGGGCTCCACAAAACGGTTTTGTCCGCGGTTGGCTTGGATTGAGACTATTAGAGTCAGGATGAAGAGGGGGAGCATCTTTTTCATAGTATGTCAGTCTTAGTTATTGTAATAAAGCAACTTTAAAAGCCTGTTCGTCCACTTTCACCAGGTAAAGTGCTCCGGCAGGTAGAGCGATCCGCTGTTCGTCTCCATTGGTAGTGAGTGTCACATTCTGAATTCCGGAAGCAGAATAGACCGTGATGGAGGTGCCGGCTTCAGCTCCTTTCACTACGATGACGTCACGCTCTGTGAAGATTGTCGCTTGTGAAGTTTCGTTTTCAGGTACATATGATATTGAAAACTCGGAGACCTTAGTGAAATCCTTCCATTGATCAGGGACTGTATAGTTAGATTTATATCCTTTAATGACCTTCAATGAACAAGTGCTTTTATCTACATCACTGAAGATATCTACGCCCAATATGGGGGGTGTTTTTTGAAAAACGGTTATATCTTTCAGAGTATAGCAACCTTGAAAAGCATGTGAACCGATAAATATTAATGACAGAAGAGGATTGTCATCAATTAACATCGCGCTAGAGCGAGAATATTGAACTTCTGCAGTTGTAGCAATTGGGCATGCTCCAATACAAACTCCCTGTAGCCCGGAACAATTTTTGAATGCGTTGGAACCTATTGAGTGAAGGGTCCATTGAGTACTTGCATATTCAAGAGAATCACACCCTTTGAATTCAGAGTCTTTTATTGCAGTGATCGTATAAAACTTGCCGTTATACTCCACATACTCATCAATGTAAAGTCTGCCTTTTGGCTTCTTGACATATCCGATGATGGATACAGAGTCAGCATTGATTGCGTATTTCAGATTACCTGCTGTAAATGTCTCTACAATATCCACGAATTTTGTCCACTCATTGACAGCACGTGCAACTCTTGCATTTGTTGTCAAGTGTATACTAACTGATAAACTGATGAATACCAGTAGTGATTTAATAAAAAGGTTTTGTTTCTTCATGACTTCTTTGTATTTAATCAATTACATTCAGGCTTTTCGATTAGTAGCCTCAAAGTTAGTAATTATATTTAATTATCCCCTAGAGTTGTAATAATTCTAATAAGGATTTGGATAATTCGCAAAAAGATGCCGTATTTACGCTTTTTTTTCTCTCTCTTTGGATGATGTTTTTATTTGCATTCGTTCCTCGTTTCACTGCAGCGAAGCGGAAATTTGCCTCCAGTGAAGCAAGATTTTGCCTGCAGTGAAACGAGGCTGCCTAAAGGCTTCCTTGGAAAGAATATCAGGACGTTTGGATTTCCGGGTTCAAATGAGTTAAGATTATTGACCGTTCAAACGGTTTTCTTTTTCTAATTGTGTACATTTGCATCCATTGTTTCAATATGTGCTTTTGCAACTTTAAATAGTTAGTTCATGAAAAGAATAGTCTGGATAGTTTGTTTGGTGTTGATCTGTGGTACGGCCGTTGCCCAGTACAATAAAGCGATTATTATCGAACCTTTGCTGAAAACAGATACGACTGCGATCGGACAGAAGATCGTTTATCCTCAATTTAAGGAGAACGAAGTCACTATTGCCAAGATTACGTTTCCTCCGGGCGTTTCGACCGGTTGGCATAAGCATGAGATTCCTGTCTTTGCCTATGTGCTCAAAGGTACGCTTACCGTTGAACTGGAGAATAATAAGGTATCTGAGTTTTCTGAGAACTCTACGTTTGCAGAAGTTTTTAATACCTATCACAATGGCGTGAACAAAGGGACAGAGGATCTGGTGCTGATCGCTTTTTACATGGGAGGAAAGGGAATACCGAACTCCGTGGTCAAAGAACAACCCAAAGAGAAAAGTAAAATGCACGTCTTTCTGGGAAAGAAATCAACTGTTTCGCCAGTAAAAGATGAAGCGAAAGAGGTAACGAAATAACTAGACGAAGAGTCATTCATGAAAAAAATACTTGTCACAGGGGCCAGCGGTTTTATTGGTAGTTTTCTTGCAGAAGGCGCGTTGTCGCGCGGATTTGATACGTGGGCGGGCATTCGTGCCACCAGCAGTCGCGGCTATTTACAGGATAGCCGTTTGCATTTCATCGATCTGCCGTATGACAATCGCTGGAAACTGAAGGAGGTGTTGTCGCGCTTTAAAGCCCAAAATGGTGGATGGGATTATATCATCCATAATGCCGGACTGACACAGAGTGTGTATAACGAGGAATTCTTCCATGTCAATTATCAGAATACGCGAAACTTTGTGGAGACGCTGATCGAACTGAAAATGGTGCCGGAGCGGTTTATCTTTATGAGTTCGCTGAGTGTGTTTGGTCCGGTGGCCGAAAAAACAATGCAACCGATACGGCTGACCGATACCCCTGCACCCAATACGGTGTATGGAAAAAGCAAACTAAAGGCGGAAGAGTTTTTTGCCGGTTTGACTCATTTTCCCGTTGTCATCTTACGACCTACGGGAGTCTATGGTCCGCGTGATAAGGATTATTTCTTACTGACCAAGACCGTTCGTTCCGGTCTGGATGTTTCAGTCGGCTACAAACCTCAGAAGATCACTTTTATCTATGTGAAGGATCTGGTTTGTGCTGTCTATCTCGCGATAGAAAAGGCTAAACCGCACAGCAGTTATTTTGTGTCGGACGGGGAGGTGTATACCAGCAGTGATTACGCGCAGTTTGTGAAGCAGAAAATGAAGGTGAACTATTTGCTTTCCTTGCGGATTCCTCTTTGTCTCGTTTGGTTGATCTCTGCTTCTGTTGGCCGTTTGATGCAATGGATGGGGCGATCATTTACGCTCAACAGTGACAAGTTTAAGATCATGAAACAACGTAACTGGTGCTGCGATAACCTACCCGCCGAACAGGATCTCGGTTTCAAAGCGGAGTACAAACTTCAACAGGGAGTAGAGGAAAGTATAGACTGGTATCAGGCTAACGGTTGGCTATAACTCTGCTAACCGCGGTGCTACATCGCGGTCGAGGATGGTAAACAGTTGTTCCAGCGTCTCTGCCCGGAGCATGGCAATGCGCAACTCCTTGAAATGCGGAATTCCTTTAAACAGTGGCGTGGCTGCCAAATGACGACGGATATGTAAAATACCTCTGCGCTCATCCAACCATTCGATGCTCCCTATAACCTGTTCTTTCAACAGATCCAATTGTTTTTGCGGTGTGAAAGGAGCCATTTGCTCTCCTGTTTGGAGATAGTGACGGATCTCCTGAAACAGCCACGGGTGACCAAAAGTGGCCCGACCAATCATAATGCCATCCACTCCATAGGTGTCAAAGGCTACTTTTGCCTCTTCCGGGTTTGTGATATCTCCATTGCCGATGATCGGGATCTTCATCCGCGGATTCTGCTTTACTTCACCGATAAGCGTCCAGTCTGCCTCACCGGTGTACATCTGAGCGCGGGTGCGTCCATGAATGGTAAGTGCTTCCGCACCTGCATCCTGAATCTTTTCTGCCAGGTCGACAATGATTTTGGAAGAGTCATCCCATCCCAAACGAGTCTTGACTGTGACGGGCAAATTGACTGCCTTTACTATCTCACGGACAATCTCTATCAGTTTGTCGGGTTCTCGTAACATTCCCGAACCGGCTCCTTTGCCGGCTACTTTCTTCACCGGACAGCCGAAGTTGAGGTCGATGATGTCGGGACCGGCAGCTTCGCATATTTTAGCTGCTTCAATCATGGCATCCATCTCTTTGCCATAGATCTGTATAGCGACAGGGCGTTCTTCTTCGTAGATGGTCAGCTTCTGTTGGGTACGGCTAATGGAACGGATAAGCGCATCACTGGATACAAATTCCGTATAGACCATGTCGGCGCCAAATCGTTTACACATCAGACGGAAAGAGGGATCGGTCACATCTTCCATCGGAGCCAGAAAAAGTGGCTTCTCGCCCAAATCAATATCTCTAATCTTCATACAACGGTTGTTTTACGTTTGCAAAAGTACTCTTTTAGCGATAAATTCCTACCTTTGCGGTTCCAAAATCCTAAAAGAGTTTCTTCTGATGACAAATGATCTTGAAATTATGGCTCCGGCAGGTAGCTGGGAGTCCCTTGCTGCTGCCATTCAGGCCAAAGCTGATTCTATCTACTTCGGAGTTGAGAATCTGAACATGCGGGCTCATTCTTCCAATAACTTTACGATTGCTGATCTGCACGAAATCGTGGGTATCTGTAAAGAGCAGGGGATGAAGTGTTATCTGACTATCAATACGGTGATTTATGACGGCGAACTGGAGTTGATGCGACGTATCATTGATGCGGCGGCTGAGGCAGGGGTAACGGCAATTATTGCTGCGGATGTTGCCGTGATGGAATATGCAGTGCGCAAAGGGGTGGAGATTCACCTTTCTACGCAGCTGAATATCTCAAACGTTGAGGCTCTTCGTTTCTATGCCCGCTTTGCGGATGTGGTGGTGCTGGCTCGCGAACTTAATCTGAAGCAGGTGAACGAGATCTACCGTCAGATCGTGGAGGAGAAAATTTGTGGTCCGAAGGGCGAACTGATTCGTATCGAGATGTTTTGCCATGGTGCTTTGTGTATGGCTGTCTCTGGAAAATGTTATCTCAGTCTCAATGAATTGAATTCATCGGCTAATAGAGGAGCTTGTTTTCAGGTGTGCCGTCGGGGATATACCGTCAAGGATAAAGAGAAGGAGATTGAACTGGATGTCGATAATCAATACATCATGTCGCCGAAAGATCTGAAAACGATTCATTTTTTGGATGAGATGATTGATGCCGGTGTGAAGGTGTTTAAGATTGAAGGACGTGCCCGTGGAGCGGAATATGTGCGCACCGTGGTCGAGTGCTATAAAGAGGCGGCTCAGTGTTGTCTGGATGGTACCTTCTCTGAGGAAAAGGTGGCTGCGTGGGATGAACGGCTGAAACGGGTCTTCAACCGCGGTTTCTGGAACGGCTATTACCTAGGTCAGAAGTTGGGTGAATGGAGCAAACAGTATGGCTCCAACGCAACCACTCTCAAAGTCTATATAGGAAAGGGAATCAAATACTTCGATAAGATCGGAGTGGCTGAGTTTCTAATGGAAACAAAGTCCTTGAAGGTTGGCGATGATATTCTCATCACCGGACCTACGACAGGTGCTGTCGAGATGAAAGTGGAGGAGATCAGGGTGGATCTGAAACCGGTGCAGGAAACGGTCAAAGGGGAACGTTTCTCTCTGAAGATACCGGAAAAGATTCGTCCCTCGGACAAACTGTTTAAGATTGTTCCGGTAGACGGAAAAAAGTAAAGTTCACACTGCCGTATTCTCTTTGCTGCATGAAACAGGGATGACTCTTGAAATCATTTTTTGAGGAGTGCTCAAGGATAAACAAACCGTCCGGTTTTAACCGATGGTTATCAAAAACCATTGCGGGGATTTGCTCCAACTCTTTCAGATCATAGGGAGGATCGGCGAAGATCAGGTCAAACTTCGGACCGTTCGGCGAACTCAGATATTTCAAAGCATCTCCTTTGAGTGGATAGACCGGCGCGCTCAGCGCTTTGGCGCATTGGCATATAAAGTTGTAATGGGCATTCTCCTTTTCTACACAAACTACCTCTTTGCAACCTCTGGAAGCCAGTTCGAAACTGATGCTCCCCGTACCGCCAAAGAGATCTAAAGCACTTGTCTCTTCAAAGTCAATCAGGTTATTCAATACGTTAAACAAATTCTCTTTGGCAAAATCTGTGGTTGGTCTGAGTTTGAAGTTTGCTGGCACAGCAAATCGTCTGCTTCTATATTGTCCGCCGATAATTCTCATGTTATGAAAGTATTGTGATGTCGAGTGGTTGTTTTTGTTTCTCTTCTCTGAAAGTGACCTTGCTGACGTATTTCTGAAGGATCGATGTAATCTCTAAGGCATATTCGGTAGCACCAATCAGCAGAATATTGTCAGTCAGTTGGTCCAACTTAAATTGCTGGAACGTATTGAGTATGTAATAAATAGCATCATTCGGAGAATGAAAGTCGAATGTGTTGGCAAACAAGATCCCTTCTTGTGAGGTTAAAATGACGCTGATCTGCTGTTTCTCGCAGTGAATAAACAGCTCGTTGTTGTTTGTTTCATCCTCTTTCGAGTGGAGATAGTAACTGATCAGAGGGGTCATTTGATGGATAAAGTTGGCTTCAGGAAAATTGCGTTGCAGAAAGAAATAGAGATCCTCTTCCATGAAATAGAGTAATACCCGCCCAATCGCTTGAATCGCATTGCTCATATAAACAGGCTGACCAAACCCTTTGGATAGGGTGGGGAAGAAGGAGCTGTAATCCTCTTTGCTTATCAGCTGGTCGGGAAGAAATGTAAAGGGAGCTCGAACGCTGACTATCTGTATCGAAAGATACTCCTCTTCCGTCAGTTTCTGTTCAAATACGGCGTCTTTGATGAGCGAAAGATAATCATCTCCCGGTCTGATTGAATAGGAGTATGTCTGTTGTTGCGACTCCTTATTCGGACCGTTGTAAAAATAAAATCCATCCGGTAAGAGCCGGATGGATAATATCTTGTTCTGTTTTGCAGTCTCCAGCTTCATGAAGCCATTATTCCCAGTTACCCGCGTTGTTGTTTACTTCAATGACAGATCCTACCTGTAATCCTGGGTATCTGTCCAGTTGGGTTGCTTTGTCTTTCAGGTTAACAATTTCCTGATTGTTCAAACCTTTCAGATAGACATCGTATGGCGTGTTGCACTGGAATACTTTCATCCATAAACCGGCATTGGTTGGAATTTCTGTTGCGTTAAGCTCAAATTGTTCTCTTGTTCCGGGAACGAAACGGATAGAATCTGGGTTAAATGAAGGACCGAAAAGGGTGTCTTTTGCGGAAACAAAGATCGTATCACGGACAATAATATGTTGTTTAACGGCTTCAGCCTCTGTCATTCCGGCTTGCAATTGTTCGTCTGTCAAGCTACCTGTCTTACTGATAAAAGGAAGTTTTTCATACTTCAAGAAATAGATCAAAGTGTCGAAGGTTTTTGCATATTCCCCTTTCTTGTTTAAGAATGCGACCTGTGCGGTACGAATGTCAATCAAACGTTTAATGACTGCTCTGTCTCTGTCTTTTTTTGCTTCATCAAATTGAATTGGTCCTAAGATACTCATTGTACACAAATACAACATAACTACAACAGAGAGGGCCAACAATGCATTCAGAATCTTCTTCATACGTATTTAATTTTGTTTTTTTTATTTGACCCACAAATGTATGAAAAGAAAATAATACTTGCTATATTTACGGGGTAAAATCTTTTAAAACATGGTTGATTCTTTTTTGTATTCCCGTATCCAACAGAATTTTCAGTTTACCTTTACTCCCGAACAAGAAAAAGCACTTCAAAATCTTGTCGGTTTTATTCTCTCCGGTCGATCAGATCAGTTGTTTCTCTTGAAAGGATTTGCAGGTACAGGTAAGTCGTCTCTGATTGGTGCCGTTGTGAAAACGCTGCATGGACTGGAACAAACCATTGTGTTGCTTACGCCAACGGGAAGGGCTGCGAAAGTCTTTTCTGCTTATTCTGACTTTCCGGCTTCCACGATTCACCGAAAGATCTATCGTCAGAAATCAATGTTTTCCAATCTCTTCTCTGTTACAGAGAACCGCCACAAGGATACTTTGTTTTTAGTGGATGAGGCTTCGATGATTGCCAATGATTCCAATGATCTGGTTACTTTTGGTTCGGGATCACTGTTGGATGATTTAATTGAATATGTCTATTCAGGAGTGGGATGCAAACTTGTGCTCATCGGTGATACAGCGCAGTTGCCGCCCGTCGGACAGACAATAAGTCCCGCATTGGAAAAGGAACGTCTGGAAGGATATAGCCTTGAAGTTATTGAAATGAAACTGACCGAGGTGGTCCGTCAGGCGACGGAGTCAGGCATTTTATCTGTGGCTTCGTCTATCCGCAAGGATATCGAACAGGATGAGGTGTTTGATTATCCGATACTCTCTGTGGATGGCATGAAAGATGTGACCCGTCTTCCTGCCGACGAACTGGTAGAAACAATCAATGCCTGCTACGATCGCGATGGGATTGATGATGTGCTGGTGCTCTGCCGTTCGAATAAGAATGCGAATGTGTATAACAGAGGAATCAGAGGGCGGATACTTTATAAGGAGGAAGAGATTGAGTCGGGAGACAGACTGATGGTGGTGCGTAACAACTATTTTTGGAAACAGACTCCAGATAAAGAGACTTTTATTGCCAATGGTGATCTTGTTGAACTTAAACGGGTCAAGCGTCGGAGTGAGATGTACGGCTTTCACTTTGCGGATGTGTCGCTCAGTTTTGTTGATTATGACATGGAACTGGATGCAAAGATCTTATTGGATACACTGCATACCGAAGCGCCTTCTCTTACTGCTGAGATGCGCACCCAACTCTTTGAAGCTGTCTATGCAGATTATGCCGCGAATTACAAAACGAAGAAAGAAATCATGGGAAAGTTGCGTATGGATCCCTGGCTCAATGCATTACAGATAAAATATGCGTATGCCATGACATGTCATAAAGCACAAGGCGGACAATGGAAACATGTCTTTGTGGATCAGGGATATCTTACACAAGAGATGCTTGGGATGGATTATTATCGTTGGCTTTATACCGCTTTTACTCGTGCTACAGAACATCTGTATCTTGTCAACTTTTCTGACGAATGTTTTCAATAAATATATGGGATGATTATCGAAGAGATGACTGCTGATAATTACGCGAAGGTGTGTAAGGGGGTGATTATACGCTACAGCTTTGCAGAGACGCTGTTTGGGCGTGTGATTGTGGCTTCTTCCTTGCTTGGTGTATGCTTTTTGGGTTTTTGTGATATTCAAGAGAGTGGATTGAATGAATTGAAGTCACGTTTCCCAAAGAACTCTTTTGAAGAAGGTGCGGATGAGTTTCAAATGGCTGCGCTTTCTCTCTTGCAGCCGGGTAAACAGGGGAGAGCCGAAGTGAGACTCCATCTGAAGGGAACCTCTTTTCAATTGAAGGTGTGGAAAGCTTTGCTCTCTGTTCCACAAGGATCTGTTACTACATACAGTCAGATAGCTCAGCTCATAGGAAGTCCAAAGGCTGTGCGCGCGGTAGGGAACGCAGTCGGAAAGAATCCGGTCTCCTTGCTGATTCCCTGTCATAGGGTGATTTGCTCCAATGGACTCCCGGGTGGTTATCATTGGGGTGCAGATCGAAAAAAGTGTATTTTAGAATGGGAAAGGAAACAAGTAGAGGTATGTTGAAAGTGATCTTACAGATCGAGTGACATGATATAATCGTTCATGTAATAGCCATTACCGATGTGAAAGTCACCTTCCCTTGCAATCTTCATCCCCATCTTCTTGTAAAAATGAACGGCTTTATTGTTCCGGTTCACATTGAGCTCCATCGTGCAAGGTTCCGGATGCACTTCTTTTATAAATTGAATGGCTTTCTCAAAGAGAAATTTACCGGCTCCTGTGCCTTGGTATTCAGGTAACACATAAATCTTTTGCAGGTGAAACAGATCTTTTCCTTCTTCTTCCACCGATAGATAGCCGCAGGGTATCTCCCCTTTGTACAAAATGAAGAAGGTATGCTTGCCTTTCATCTGAGTGGTCAGACTCTCGATCGAATACATCCAGTTCATCATATAGTCACTCTGTTCCGGAGTGTGCATATACTGATAGGTAGGAATAAATGTTCTTTCTGCCAGATCGTGAATCAGTTGGCAGTCGTCAAGGGTAGCCTTTCTTGTAGAAAACATCTGTCTGAATGCTTTAAATGGTTAATCAATCTTTTGGAATAAAACCGGGAATGCCCGAAGAAAGGCATCCCGGTTTATTCGTATGTAAGGTACTGTTTTACAGTTTAGCTAGTTCGATCACTTTATCAATGGCCGCAGTAATGCCTTCCACATCTTTTCCGCCGGCAGTAGCAAAGTGTGCCTGACCACCGCCGCCACCTTGAATCAGTTTGGCAGCTTCACGAACCAGGTTAGAGGCATTTAGTCCGCCGGCTACAAGGTCGTCGCTCAACATTACCGTCAGTGAAGGCTTGTTGTTCATAACGGTACCAGCTACAAAGAAGAGCTTCTCGTGCACTTCTCCGCGTATCTGGAAAGCAATGTCTTTTACTACATTGGGATCCATCTCTGCGTTGAACTTATACACTTGGATGCCACTCATGACAACAGCCTTGCTAAGCAAGCGTTTCTTGATTTCCACAGCCTTTTCTTTCAGATAATCTTCGATCTGTTTTTTCAGATCTGCATTCTCTTCGATCGATTTGCGGATAGCCTGTTGAAGGTTGGGCACGTTGTTGAATAGAGCTTTCAGTTCTTTGATAGAATCAGACATTTCAAAAACGCTATCTTCCATGGCTTGTCCGGTGATCGCTTCGATGCGACGAATACCTGCTGCTATCGAACTTTCGCCGATGATCTTAAACATTCCGATTTGTCCGGTAGCATGAATATGAACACCACCACACAGTTCGACAGATGAGCCAAAGCGCACCAAACGTACTTTATCGCCATATTTCTCACTGAACAGAGCCATCGCACCCATTGCTTTTGCCTCTTCGATTGGCATGTCACGGTGCTCATCCAGCACGATATTCTCGCGGATCTTCTTGTTTACTTTCTGCTCCACCTGACGGATCTCTTCATCGGTCATCTTCTGGAAATGCGAGAAGTCAAAACGAAGTACCTGAGGAGTGACCAGCGAGCCTTTTTGTTCGACGTGCGTGCCCAGTACTTCACGCAAAGCTTCGTGGAGTAAGTGTGTCGCAGAGTGATTGCTTGCCGAGTTGGCACGGTCTTCTTTGTTGATCATAGCACGAAACTCACCGGTAATATCTGCCGGAAGCTTCTCTGTAATATGTACAGCCAGATTGTTTTCCCGCTTCGTTGTAATGATCGGAGTCTTTTCCTCTCCATTGATCAACCAACCGCTATCTCCGGACTGTCCACCCATCTCTCCGTAGAAAGGAGTGGTGTCCAACACAATCTGGAAGAGCTCTTTATTCTTTTGTTTGATCTTGCGGTATCTGAGAATTTGAGCATCGCACTCTTCAAAGTCGTAACCGACAAACTCAGGGTCTCCTTCTTTGATTACAACCCAGTCGCCTGTCTCAACTGCAGCAGCGTTGCGAGCGCGCTCTTTCTGCTTTTGCATCTCTGCATTAAAGCCTTCATTATCAACAGTGAGGTTGTTTTCTTTCAGTATTAACTCGGTTAAGTCCAAAGGAAAGCCAAAGGTGTCGTATAGCTCAAAAGCATTTGTTCCAGAGATTTCTGTTTTACCTGCAGCTTTTGTCTCAGCAATTGCTTTATCCAGCAATCGGATACCTGTTTCCAATGTACGTAGGAAAGACTCTTCCTCTTCTTTGATGACTTTCAGAATCAATGTCTTCTGTGACTCAAGTTCAGGATAAGCATCTCCCATTGTCTCAATCAGGACAGGAACTAACTTATATAAAAAGGCACGATGTTGTCCGAGGAACGTGTAACCGTAACGTACGGCACGACGAAGGATTCGACGAATGACATAGCCTGCTTTTGCATTAGAGGGCAATTGTCCGTCGGTGATAGCGAAAGAGATCGTACGGATATGGTCAGCGATCACACGCATAGCCACATCCGTTTCTGTCTTTTCGCCATACGTAAATCCGGCTATTCTTCCTATCTCCTGGATAATTGGTTGGAATACGTCGGTGTCATAGTTTGAAGTCTTGCCTTGCAGAGCCATGCAAAGACGTTCGAATCCCATACCGGTATCAATTACTTTTGCAGGAAGCTCTTCCAGCGAGCCGTCAGCCTTACGGTTGAACTGCATGAAAACCAGGTTCCATATTTCTACAACTTGCGGGTGGCTTTGGTTGACGAGCGAGAGTCCGTCAATAGCTTTCCGTTCTTCTTCAGAGCGCAAGTCAATATGAATCTCAGAACAAGGGCCACATGGACCGGTATCACCCATTTCCCAAAAGTTATCATGTTTGTTTCCATTGATGATATGCTCTTTCGGAAGAAATTGTTCCCAGTATCCGGCAGCTTCATTGTCTCTTTCCAGACCATCTTCCGGACTACCTTCAAAGACAGTCGCATACAAACGCTCCGGATTGAGTTTGAGCTGATCAACAAGGTATTCCCAGGCAAAATCGATGGCATCTTTTTTGAAATAATCGCCAAAAGACCAATTACCAAGCATTTCAAACATTGTGTGGTGATACGTATCATGTCCCACTTCCTCCAGATCGTTGTGCTTTCCACTGACACGAAGGCATTTCTGCGAGTCTGCAACACGCGGATATTTAATAGGAACATTGCCCAAAATAATATCCTTAAACTGGTTCATTCCGGCATTCGTAAACATGAGAGTAGGATCATCTTTTACAACCATCGGAGCAGAAGCAACGATGCGATGTCCTTTGGATGCGAAGTACGTTTTAAACGATTCGCGGGTTTCTTTGGCTGTCAGCATATCGATTTTATATCTATCGCGTTAATTTACTAAAAAACAATTTGCAAAGGTAGTCCATTTTATTACATTTGTCGCTAATAACTATTTAAAAATGGCAAAAAAGCACATTCACTACTTCTGGAACCCTGAAACTCTGAGCTTTGAGCGAATTTATACATCGTTCCGGGACCGTCTTTTTTTGGGGTTAAAACACTTGCTTGTCGCAGGTATGGGAGGTCTGGTTGTACTCGCATTGATAAATCTGTTTTTTGATTCTCCCCGCGTAAAAAGTCTGAAAGAAGAAAATGATCGTCTTCAAACTCAGTACGAACTTCTTTCGCACCGTGTGCAGCATGCGTATGAAATATTGGATGATATTCAGGAACGTGATAACAACTTTTACAGAGCTTTGTTGCACGCAGAGCCCATCTCATCTTCCATACGTAAAGGCTCCTTTGCCGGTACCGAACGGTATGACTCTTTGCAGGACTTGTCGAGTGCCAGGTTGGTAATCGGAGCCTCGCAACAAGTGGATGTGCTCCGCAAACAGCTCTATGTACAGTCTCAATCGTTTGATGAATTAGTTGGAATATTAAAGGACAATGAGTCTTTTCAGAAATGTGTTCCTGCCATTCAGCCCCTCAAGAATAAAGACCTGAAGCAGACGGCATCCGGTTTTGGTGTGCGGCTTGATCCAATTTATGGCACTCCCCGTTTCCATTCAGGCATGGACTTTACAGCGAAAAGAGGAACCGAGGTGTATGCCACGGGCGATGGGGTAGTAGCTCAAGCAACGCGTGACGGAGCCTACGGCAATTGTATCATTATCAATCATGGGTTTGGATATCAGACCATGTATGCTCATCTTGATTCGTATAATGTGAAGAACGGAGCGAAGGTGACGCGTGGACAAGTCATCGGTTTTGTCGGTGATACAGGAAAGGCAACCGGAGTTCATTTGCACTATGAAGTTCACTATAAAGGAAGAACAGTTAACCCGGCCAATTACTATTATATGGATCTCACTCCGGAAGAGTATGATATAATGGTAGAGATGGCTGCTAATTCAGGACACGTCTATGACTAAGAAATTGTATTACTCAATTGGAGAAGTTGCTCGTCAATTTGACGTCAATGAATCCTTGCTTCGTTTTTGGGAAAAAGAGTTTGATTGCATTCATCCCAAGAAAAGCCCGAAAGGTACACGGTTATATCAGGAGGAGGATATAAAGAATATCGAGCTGGTCTATCACCTTGTGAAAGAGAAAGGTATGACAATTGAAGGAGCTAGGAAGAGGCTGAAAGGAAACAAAGAGACAACAGCTCAGACGTACGAAATCGTCTCAAGGCTTCAGGCAATCCGTGAAGAACTGTTGTTGATTAAAGCTGAGTTTGATCAGTTGCCTGAAGAGTCAACTCCTATTTCTCAACCCGAATAACCGACTCCACGCTTCTTAACTCCTGCAACTTGTTACAGAGCGTACTGATATTATCTACGTTCTGAATGACTAGTTTTAACTTTCCGGTAAACATCCCGTCGTTACTTTCAAACATTACTTTGAGAATGTTTACTGACTGATCTTCCGAGATTATTTGGGTGATTTGGTGTAATACTCCCACACCACTATCGAATCCTTTGATTTCTATGTTTGCAGTAAAGCTGCTGGATGTCGTGCTTGGCCATTCCACAGAGAGCAAACGGTCGCCGAAACTGCTTTTTAGTTTTAGCGCCTCCGCACAATCTCTGCGATGTACAATCACTTGTCCGTTGGGGTCGATAATGCCTAAGACTTCATCGCCGGGGATTGGATTACAACACAGAGCCAACATATAATTCTTTGTGGTATGATCATCCGTCAGCAAGTAGGTCTTTTTCGGATCAATCTTTCGGTCCAGAAGTTGATTTTGCGGCTCATTCTGTGTTTTCTCGCTCTTGGTACCAATGCTAAATCTCTTCAGATAACGGGAGAATCTATTTATCCCTTGCTCTTTCATAAGACTCTCCATCTTGGCATCAAGGCTTATTTCACCTTCTCCTATTTTGAAGAGGAGCTCTTCTTTGTTTTCCAGTTTGAGATTTTGAATAACGCTATTGATGGTCTCATCCGTTTTAGTGATACTATGCTTTTCCATGTACTCTTGAAGCATCTTCTCACCTGCATTAATCGTGGAGCGTCTTTCCTTGCGAAGGAACAGTCTGATCTTGGCACGCGCTTTGGCAGTGGTGACAAAGTTTAGCCATTCCGGTTGCGGAGACTGAACTTTTGATGTGATAATCTCCACCTGATCGCCTCCTTCCAGTTTGTGACTCAGCGGCACAAGTTTATGGTTGACCTTGGCACCGATGCAATGATTGCCGAGATCCTCATGAAGCGAGAAAGCAAAATCAAGTGCCGTAGCTCCGTGGGGCAATGTTTTAATCTCTCCTTTGGGAGTAAAAACAAAGATCTCAGAAGCAAATAGATTCAGTTTGATGGTGTCAAGGAAATCAATGGCATTTGGTTCCGGGTTTTCCAATATTTCGCGAATGGTCTCGATCCATTTGTCCAGCTCATTCTCTTTCTTCGTTTCGATCTCATTGGAAGCATCCACATATCTCTCTTTGTATTTCCAATGTGCGGCAACTCCCTTTTCAGCGATGTCGTCCATCCGCTTGCTGCGGATCTGAACTTCAATCCACTGTCCTTTCGGCCCCATCACTGTAATATGCAAAGCCTGATAACCATTTGCTTTAGGGGTGCTTACCCAGTCTCTGGTACGATCCGGATGCACCTTGTAAATGTCTGTAATCAGCGAATAAATATCCCAACAGAGATCTTTATCAGAGGAGGTTCCTTCTGAGGCGAAGGTAATTCGGACAGCCAGTATATCATAAATCTCTTCAAAAGGGACTTTCTTATTTTGCATTTTTTCCCAGATCGAGTAGACAGACTTCACACGTGCGTCGATTTTGAAATCAATGCTGGTCTTTTTGAGCTTTTCTTCAATCGGAGTGATAAAATTCGTATAGAGCTCATTTCGGTTTTGTTCGGTCTGAGATAGCTTCTGTTGAATCTCCGCATAAATAGCAGGATGTTCATACTTGAAACTCAAATCTTCCAGTTCGGTTTTGATGGCATAGAGCCCCAGGCGATGGGAGAGTGGCGCATAAATATAAAGAGTCTCGCCTGCAATCTTATACTGTTTATTGGGCAACATCGAACCTAACGTTCGCATGTTATGGAGTCGGTCTGCAATCTTAATCAGGATGACGCGGATATCTTCCGACATGGTAAGCAGCAGATGTTTGAAGTTTTCAGCCTGTTTAGAAGCCTGGTCGCCGAAGATTCCTCCGGATATTTTGGTAAGGCCATCCACAATGGAGGCAATCTTCTCTCCAAACTCGTTTTGGATATCTTCCACCGTGCAGTCTGTATCTTCGACCACATCATGAAGAAGCGCTGCGCAAATGGAAGTAGATCCCATACCAATCTCTTTCGAGACGATACGTGCGACTGCAAGAGGATGCAAGATATAAGGTTCACCTGAACGACGTTTTACACCTTTGTGCGCACTATTTGCGAAGTTGAAAGCCTTGGTAATCTTTTCAACTTTTTTCCGGTGGTTTGAGCTCAGGTAGTCGTTGAGGAGGCCTTCAAACTCTTGTTGAATGATCTCCTCATCACGTTTCTCAATTTCTTCAGCAGTCATTTCCATCATAGGGTCTATTCTTAACCTTTATATAAAACAAGCTTTTGTCCTATATTGATGCGGGTATTTCTCAGATTGTTCCAGCTTTTGAGCTGATTGACCGTCACATGATATTTCCCTGCGATCTGGGAAAGTGTTTCACCCGATCTAACTTTGTGGAAAGTCTTAATTCCCAGACTATTCGCAGCCTTTTTATTGTAAGCGGCCGGCTCTACCGTGGTGCGGTTTGCCAACAATTCCGATTGATGGTAATTACAGATTGAGTCTTGCATCTCAATAAAGTTGTATGCGCAAGTCATTGGCAGGCGCAACATGCAATTATAGTTTTCACCACCGGGAATAATATCTTTTTTGTACTGAGGATTTAACGAACGCAGTTCATCGATGGGGATGTCCAATACATCTGCGATTTGCTGAAGATGAATCCTTGTTTTTACCTCAATCGTATCAGAAGAGTAGGAAAGATCAGCCGTAGCCGGACAGATATTATGATCAGAATAGTAGTTCATCACATAGTTTGCCGCAATAAATGCCGGAAGATATCCCCGTGTCTCCTTCGGTAGATAGTTATAAATCTCCCAGAAATCTTTTTTTCCTCCAGCCCGTTTGATTGCTTTATTCACATTGCCGGGTCCACAGTTATAAGCAGAGATAGCCAGGTTCCAGTCCTGATAAATATCATACAGGTCTTTCAGATATCTAACAGCCGCATGTGTAGATCTGACCGGATCTCTCCGTTCATCGACCAGACTATTACACTCCAATCCATACATTTTACCCGTTCCCAGCATAAATTGCCAGAGTCCGGTTGCTCCGGCACGCGATACAGCCGTAGGATTCAGCGCTGACTCAATCACTGGAAGATATTTTAATTCATGCGGCATGTTATTCGCATCCAGTTCCTGCTCAAAGAGAGAAAAATAGTATTCGCCCATGCCCAGCATATATTGTACCAGACTACGGCGTCTGTTTGTGTACACATCAATAAAAGAGCGAACGATCTGGTTATACGGCATTTCAATAATCGTAGGAAGTTCGGAGAGTCTTTGAATATATTCCTCATCACTGAAGTCTGGATTTTCCTCTCTGGAGAGGCAATCCTGATTGCTAAAGACCTGTTGTCTGATGGTCCAGCTGCATAGAAGGCTGTCTATATTGGAGTCGCTCAGACTTTCCGGAAGAACCACAGATTCGTCTCGAATGGTGTCTTTTGCCTTTACGATCTTATTCTCTTTGTCAGGAGTCTCGGCCAGCAAGGCGGAGACACTGACAAACATTGAAAATAGAACAGTGTAAATGCGTAAATTGTTCATAATTAGCACGTTTTTCTCATTAATACGTAAAACTGCATCTAAACCCAATCATGTTATCATATTGGGATACCCTTTGCATCGTCGGTTCCACTCGTAGGGAGAGATCCGGCGAAATATCAAAATCATACAATTGGGCATCTACATAAGCATCCAGCACACTCAGCAAATAGACCCCAACCATTCCGATGACGCTTAAGTCGCGTGAGCGGCGGAAATAATCATTTTTCCTTTTGAAAGTACTTTTCAGCCACGCAGCGTCATAATCAGATTCTTTCTTCCCGGGAGGCAAGAAGTTGATGTAACTTCTTGTTGCCGGGTTATCGTCCATAATATCCCGATAGGCAATAGAATAATCTTTATAATACTTATTATTCCAGGAGATCGCATACGTCAGCGCCATGAATCCACCATAAAAGAGTGGCAGTTTCCAGTATTTCCTGTTGTAGATTTGCCCAAGTCCCGGAAAGATGACCGCTCTCCATGCAGCAGTAGAAGGATCCGGCTTGAAAGTATCCAGAAACAGACTGTCATTTTGCAAAGATAACAGAGAATCCGATTGATACTTCAAAATAGTGGAATCATTTTTCTTCCTTACTTCTTTTGTTAACATTATCCCATCATAGGCAGAGTTGGAAGTCAGGGTGTCAACAGAAGCAGAATCTTTCAGTATGATCGGTTTAACAGAGCCGGAATCTTTGGGCGCAATCACGTTCAACGAGTCCTGAGACTGACCGTGCGACGGCGTTGCTATCATGATCAGACAGCAAAGTATCCACTTGGCAAGCTTCAGGGCATTCGTATGTATAAGAGTTTTGTTCAATCGCTTCTAAATTATTATTTTAATGTATCCAATATCTTCAGGATTCTTTCCAGCTCTTTTTCAGAGTTGAAAGCGATCGAGATATTTCCTTTTCCCTTGTCATTACATTTCAGTCTGACGTGGCTATTGAAGAAGTTGGAAAGATGTTCATTTAAAATCTTGAATTCTTCCGGACTCTTTTGAGTTGTAGCAGCAGACGATGGGAGCGGCTCTCCTTTTTGTAATCTGCGCACGAGTTCCTCTACTTTCCGTACAGACAACCCCTCTTTTACAATTCGCTCATACAACGAAAGTTGGCTTTTCGGATCTTCCATTGTGATCAAGGCACGCGCGTGTCCCATGTCGATGAGCTTATTCTTCAGACCCAACTGAATGACAGCCGGCAACTTCAATAATCGCACATAATTAGCGATAGTAGTCCGCTTTTTCCCAAGCCGGTCGCTGAGCGATTCCTGCGTCATCTGATATTGATCCAACAGTTTCTGATAGGCCAAAGCTATTTCAATGGCATTCAGATCTTCCCGTTGAATGTTTTCAATCAGCGCCATTTCCATGACGCTTTCATCATCGGCTGTCTTTACATAAGCAGGAATTGTTCTCCTTCCCGCAAGCAGAGAAGCGCGATAACGACGTTCACCAACGATAATCTGGTAATTGTCATCAGCCAGTTTGCGTAAAGTGATCGGTTGTATAATACCCAATTGCCTGATTGAAACAGCCAGTTCATTCAGAGCATCTTCATCAAAATTTGTTCGAGGTTGATCCGGATTGGGATGAATCTTCGTAATATCCACTTCATTGATCGAAGACGAACCCTCGGTAGTAACGCGATTTGTGTCCAGAAGAGCATCCAGCCCTCTACCTAAAACCATTTTCTTATCGGCCATATTATTTGTTTCTTTCTATCAGTTCTTTTGCCAGCTGCATGTGATTAAGTGAACCACGTGAATCGGCATCATACAGTAACACGGGCTTTCCATAACCGGGAGCCTCACTTAATTTGATGTTTCGTTGAATAACAGTATTGAATACCAGTTCGCGGAAATGCTTCTTCACCTCTTCATATACCTGATTTGCCAGACGAAGACGCGAGTCATACATGGTAAGCAGGAAACCTTCAATTTCCAGTTCCGGATTCAGTTTAGTCTTGATGATCTTGATCGTGTTCAGCAGTTTGCTGATACCTTCCAATGCAAAGTATTCACATTGAACAGGGATGATAACAGAATCGGCTGCGGTCAAGGCATTCAAGGTAATTAGTCCCAACGATGGCGAACAGTCGATCAGTATATAATCATAACTCTCTTTCAGTGGAGTCAATATCGCTTTGAGGATGGTCTCTCTGTTGGGTAATTGAAGCATTTCAATCTCAGCACCTACCAGATCAATATGAGAAGGAATGATATCCAGCCCTTCAATTTCTGTATGCATGATAGCTTTCTCCGGCGGCAATTGATTCATCAGACATTCATAAATTGTCGATTCCAATTTGCGAATGTCAATGCCCAATCCCGAAGAAGCGTTTGCCTGTGGGTCTGCGTCAATCACCAATACTTTCTTTTCAAAAGCAGATAAGGAAGCAGCAAGATTGATTGTAGTCGTGGTTTTGCCCACTCCTCCTTTTTGATTAGATAAAGAAATTATTTTTCCCATGAGATATAACTGAATTAGAGGGCAAAATAAGCAATAATCTTCCAAGCGTCAAACAAAAAAATCAAAACAATGAGCTCATTGTTCATAAGTCGTCATTTTGGTTAAAATATTGAAACGTGTTTTTTCTGCTATTTAAACGAATGAAATGCTAATTAGTGACTTCTGAGCAAGAAAAGTGAATGAAATAAACCTTCCTTAATAAATCTTCTTTATATTTGCGCACTTATGGAAAATACCGATGGATAGACAACATAAAAAGCCTGATGCGGCTATACATCCTCTGCAACCAAAGAAAAAAAGGAGTGCGCTCACAGCCGTACTCTTTGTTACAGTCTGCACTCTTTATTTGATACTGTTTCGTTCAAGCTATCTACAGATGACAGCCCAGCTCTCTCTCTTCCTGAATGAGCGCTCTTTTTTCGAATCCTATCTGCAACGTCCGGGAGGTTTGCTTCATTATGGCGGACAGTTTTTCTCCCAGTTTCTGTTGATCCCCTGGTTGGGCGCCCTTCTTTGTGCCTTGCTACTCTTGACTCTTGCCATTCTTGTGCGGACGATGCATCTGTTTCACTCCAAAAACGAATTGCTTTCATACATTCCCCCGCTCTTGTTGCTCGGTTCGGTAAGCAATATGGGAGAGATGCTCTATGTCAATGTCAACGGAGGCTATTTCTTCTCCACCATACTCGGATGGATCTTAGTAGCAGCGTTGTACAGTTTGACCTCCCGCTTCAAACCGAAAGGCATCGGTTGTGAAATGCTCTCAGCGATAGGAGCAGGCCTTTTACTTTGGGTAGGAGGAATATATGGTATCATTGCCTTTTTGTTCCTGATATTCCGTGTCGTTCGTCAGGGAGATGCCACCGACCGCATTTATTCCCTGTCGGTTTATCTCATTTCCCTGGCGGTATTTCTATTTGCAGGCTATCTCTTTCTTTACCCCAACGCTCCCTTTTCTTCCCTCTGGATGGCCCATTTGAAGCAGTATCCCTTTCTCTTGGGCAAGTTCCCTTTGATTTTCGAATGGTCGCTCACCGCATATATGGCCCTTGCCGTACTTCTCTCGTCAAGACTTTCCCGGGTGGCGCTTCCACATCGATTGGGCTACGTACTCCTGGCTATCGTCTTTCTGGCTGTCGGAGTTGTGAGCCGTCAAGGACAAACCGCGAATACCCGTTGTCGGATGCTACAATTAGCAGAGAACGAAGAGTGGGCGAAACTGCTTTCTGATGCCAATCGTCCGGGAGCCTCCATACCGTTGATTGCCGTTGCATTGGCAAAAGAGAACCGGCTGTTGAACAATCTGTTTGGATACGTGCAACCCACATCCAAGAACATTCTTTTTGAAACACCCAACGAACAGCTGAGCATTGTCAATATCCAGGTATTGCGCAACCTCGGACTCTATTATTACGCCTATAATCTAGCGTATGAGAATATGGTGTTCAGAGCACCTTCCATAAGTAGCTTTCATCAATTAGGCGAACTGTCGCTGATCAATAACGAAACCGAACTTGCAAAGAAATATCTGACCACACTGTCGCATGCATGGCTTTGGAAAAAAGAAGCAACGTCATGGTTGCAGTTGGCAGACAGTCCGGCGCTCCTCGATACCAAGCTCTCGTCTCTCCGTCAGTTACAACCCCGTAACAATTATATCGGCAGTTTTTATTCCGGTTTTGAGTCGATGGTGATTTACAACTATGCAGTTTCTCAACGCAATCCAATGAGTTTGCAGTATGCCGTTGCCGCCCTGTTGTTACAGAAACGCATACAGGAGTTGCCCAACTGGATGCAGTCGATACAAGAGACCTATCATCAATCGATACCACTCCATGTGCAGGAAGCTCTTGCCTTAAAGGCCGGTTTGGACCCCGCATATGTATTGCCCGACGGATGGGTAGATGCGCGTGTCAACAGAGAGCTGCAAGAGTTTCTCACACTCTATACTTCAGCTAAGGGACCCGAGGCAGCGATGATTCTGACGAAACAATACAACCAGACCTATTGGTATTACTATATGTTTGCCTCTGTGAGCAGTGGCAAAGACGAAAACGCTAGCTACGATCAACGATGAAAAGTTTTATGAAATACATCCTGTGTGCACCGCTTCTCAGCCTCTTTCTTCTCACCTCCTGCGAAGTGAAGGAGATCAAAGCGTATGACGTTTTGAAAGATCCGGTTCAGATCTTTCCCGATTATACTGCGATCACCTTGCCACCCAATATTGCTCCGATCAACTTCTCCATTGAAGCAGAGGGAGAGCAGTTTCAAGTAAAAATAAGCGCTTCGAAAGGCCATCCGATTCTATTGAAGACCAATAAGGAGGTGCAGATACCAATAAAAAAATGGAAAGCCTTGATCAGCCAAAACCTCAACGACACGCTACACATCGAAGTGTTTGTGCGTCGCGAGTCAAAATGGTATCGCTATCCGGTCATATCCAACTTTATAGCTCCCGATTCCATAGACCGATACCTGACCTACAGACTCATTGAACCAGGTTATCGTTATTGGCGTGAGATGGGTATCTTCCAACGTAACTTGGAGAGCTTTGATGAGCAACCAATACTCACCAACCGTTTCTCTTCCGATGAGTATAAGAGCACACAATGCATGAACTGTCACTCGTTTCAGAACTACGGCACCGACCGTTTCCTCTTTCATCTGCGTACGGGCAAGGGAGGCACTGTTTTTTACGACAAAGGCACCTATAGAAAAATAAACATGCGGCAAGATTCGGCCCTATCGGCCGCAGTCTATCCGGCATGGCATCCCTCTCTCAATTTGGTAGCCTTCTCAACCAACAAGACCAGTCAGGCTTTTCACATGTATAATCCTCAGAAAGTAGAAGTACTGGACACCTATTCAGATCTGGTGCTTTTCGATGTGGAAAAGAAAAAGCTGACCCCCATTTTCCGTACAGACTCCATATTGGAAACATTCCCAACTTGGTCTCCGGATGGCAAGTGGCTTTATTATTGCGCCGCGTCCAATCTGCCTTCTTATACAGATAAGGCGACCCATACAGCCGAGATGTATAAAAATTACACCGAAGTACGCTATCATCTTTTGCGAATACCTTTTGATCAGGATACGCACACCTTTGGCGCTCCCGATACGATCGTTCGCATTCACAATACAAAGGCAAGCCTCAGTTTTCCCCGAGTTTCTCCTGATGGACGCTATCTCTTGTTTACCGCTTCAGCCTATGGCACCTTTTCGATCTGGCACAAGAGCAGCGAATTGTATGTCGTCGATCTGCAAACTATGCAGATGAGTGCATTGAAAGCAGCCAACAGTAAGGAAGCAGACAGTTATCATTCCTGGTCTTCCAATGGGCGTTGGATCGCTTTCAGTAGCCGACGTCTGGATGGTCAATATACGCGTACCTTCATAACCTACTTTAATAAAGCAGGCATTGCATCCAAAGCCTTCCTGCTTCCGCAAAAGTCACCCACGATCAATCAGACGCTCTACAAAGCGTTTAATGTACCCGAACTTTCGCGTGAGGCAGTCAAGACCACTTATCGCGAACTGGAACGAGTTGCAGCTCAAGAAGCAGAACCGTTGAAGAAGTAAACCAATTATTCGATAAATGGCCGAGGTTAGCTAAATCAGAATGCAATTTTCTTCACCTGATTACCCACCTTTACAAAGTATATCTCTCCGGAGGAAAGAGCGATCCGTTGCTTATCACCTGTGGCAGGAAGTGTGAGTAACTCTGTTCCGGACACTGTAAAGACCGTAATCGTAGCACCCGGCTCAGCTCCTATGATTGTGATGCCGTCACCGTCTGTGTAGATTATGAACGGTGTCTCTTTGCTAGTTGGTACGGATGCAAAGTCAATCTCTTCGATATTATCAAAGTCCTTCCATTCATTGGCTGCGGCATAGGCTGCTTTTGAACCGATGGGTACATATAATTTGCAGGTGCTTTTATCTACTTTGACAAACACATTATATTGATCGTCACCAGAAATATTACAAATAGGAGGAGTTGAGTTTCGGATATAAATTTCCTGCAAAGCACTACATTTGTAAAAAGCATACGCGCCGATTGAGGAGAGATTATCAGGTAGTATTATAGAAGTAAGACTACTGCAACCAAAAAAAGCATTTACTACAATTGACGTTACACTCACAGGTATTTTGACTGAAGTAAGACTGCTGCAATCGTCAAAAACAGATTGTTCAATCGAGGTAATACCCTCTGGAATTGTGATAGAGACAAGGCTGCTGCAACCCCAAAAAGCACCCACTTTGATAGAAGTAACACTCTTCGGAATTGTAATAGCAGTGATTTTGCTGCAACCTCTAAAAGCTACCACTCCAATTGAAGTAAGGCTAGCAGGAAATATGATAGAAGAAAGACTGCTACAACGCTCAAAAGCAGATTCTCCAATTGAAGTGAGAGTAGCAGGAAGCATAATAGAAGAAAGACTGTTGCAATCATAAAAAACGTACTGCTCTATCGAAGTAACACCCTCAGGAATTGCAATAGAAACAAGACTTTTGCAAAAGTAAAAAGCAGATGATCCAATGGAAGTGACATTTGAAGGAATATGGATAGAAGCAAGGCTGGTACATACCAGAAAAGCTTCCTGTCCAATGGAAGTAATACTCTCAGGAAGTGTGATCGAAACAAGGCTACTACATCCGTAAAATGTGCGTTGTTCTATCGATTTAACACCTTCAGGAATTGTTATTGAAGTAAGACTCATGCATTCATTAAAAGCATACCCTCCAATCGAAATCACACTCTTAGGAACTGTAATAGACGTAATACTGATACAATAATCAAAAGAGCCATTTTCGATCGAAGTGACACCTTCAGGAATTGTGACTGAGGTAAGTTCTGTGCAACCGCTAAAGCCCTCCACTCTGATGACAGCGTATTTCTTTCCATTATACGTCACATGGGATGGAATCACAAGATCTCCAGCAGGCATAATTGCCGACTTTTTTACAGTCACTGAGGTGCTATCTGCATTTGTGGTGTACTTCAGATTATCGACTGTAAATTCCAATGCCTGCGCTGACAACGCAAACAACAGAGTGATGGAAAGAATAACGAATTTTTCATAGCCATTGAATTACTATTAAAGTGCGACTTTCATTGTCTGATAACCCACCTTTACAATGTAAATCTCTCCGGAGGAAAGAGCGATCAGTTGCTTATCACCGGTGGCAGGAAGAGTGAGTAACTTCGTTCCCGTAATCGTATAGACAGTGATCGTAGCACCCGTCTCAACTCCAGTTATTGTCATACCGTCATCGTCAGTGCTGATCATGAACGGTGTCTCTTCATTAGTTGGTACGGATGCAAAGTCAATCTCTTCGATATTTTCGAAGTCCTTCCATTCATTGGCTGCGGCATAGGCTGCTTTTGAACCGATGGGCACATACAATTTGCATTTGATTGTATCTGCACCATAAAAACCATAAGCTCCAACAGACGGAGGAGTTGTATTCTTAACATATATTTCTCGTACACTATAACATTCGCAAAAAGCGCCCAATTCTATTGAAGTAACGCTTGAAGGAATCATAATCGAGTTAAGATAATAGCAAGTAGAAAAAGCACCCTTTTCTATCGACGTAACTCCCTCTGGAATAGTTATCGAACTAAGAGCCATGCAATAAACAAAAGCTCCATCCTTAATAGATGTAACCCCTTCAGGAATTGTTACCGATATAAGGGCTTCGCAGTAAGCAAAAGCTCCGCTCCCAATCGTAGTTACATGAGAAGGTATGACATAGTTTGGAGCCTTTGCATTGGGATATACAACAAGCGTAGTCTTATCTTTGGAAAATAAGACGCCATCGACAGCAGAGAAGTTCTGATTATCGTCTGCTACACAAAATTCACTCAATCGACTACAACCGCAGAAAACATCCAACCCTATTGAATCTACATTTGCAGGTATCGTTACGGATGTTAAAGCTATGCAAGATAGAAAGGCTCCATCTCCTATCGACTTGACACTCTTGGGAATCAGGATCGAATCAAGATGGTAGCATAAGGCAAAAGCACATGCATCTATCAAAGTGGTATTTTCAGAAAGAGTGATTGAGGTCAGATTAACGCAAGCTCTAAAAGCAGCCTCTCCGATTGAAGTAAGGTTAGCAGGAAGCTTAATAGAAGAAAGAGTACTGCAGCGCTCAAAAGCAAATGCTCCGATCGAAGTAACAATGTATTCCTTCCCATTATAGGTCACATGGGATGGAATCACAAGTTCTCCGACTGGCTTAACTACCGGATTCTTTACAGTCACTGAAGTGCTATCTGCATTTGTGGTATACTTCAGATTGTCGACTGTAAATTCCAATGCTTGCGCTGACAACGCAAACAACAGAGCGATGGAAAGAATAGCTGATTTTTTCATAACAACAGAATTACTATTACAGTGCGACTTTCATTGTCTGATTACCCACCTTTACAATGTAAAGAGCTCCGGAAGGAAGAGCGATCCGCTGCTTATCACCAGTAGCAAGAAGTGTGAGTAACTTCGTTCCCGTAATCGTATAGACAGTGATCGTAGCACCCGGCTCAACTCCTGTTATTGTAATGCCGTCACCGTCTGTGCTGATCATAAACGGTGTCTCTTCACTTTCGGGTACAGATGTCATGTCTATCTCCTCGATATTCTGAAAGTCCTTCCACGTAGAGGCAGCAGCATAGACTGTTTTTGAACCAATCGGCACATATAATTTGCAGGTGCTCTTATCTACTTGATAGAAACCAGATGTACCAACAGTCGGAGGTGTTGTGTTTTTGACAAATATTTCCTGCAAACCACTGCATCCCCAAAAAGCCTCCTCTTCTATCAAAGTGACACTCGATGGAATCGTAATTGAAGCGAGGGAAAAGGAAGAAAGAAAAGTTCGATGCTCAATCGAAGTCATCCCTTTTGGAATCGTGATGGAGGTAAGACCGGCGCATCCCTCAAAGGCACACGCTCCTATTGAAATGAGATTCGAAGAATTCTGTATCGTAGTAAGCCTGTAGGAAATGAAAAAAGCTTCACTTCCGATTGAAGTGACACTGGAAGGAATGGTAACAGAAATAAGGTCGTAGCAACCTGCAAAGGCAGACAACCCTATTGAAGTAACCGGATAACTCTTCCCATTATATGTCACAGAAGAAGGAATCTCTAACTGTCCGACTGGTTCAGTTACAAATCCATTTAAACACACAGAAGTACGATCAGCATTTGTGTTATATGTCAGATCATTAACTGTAAAGTCCAATATCGGCACCATCATTAATTCCTCAATATTCCGGAACTCTTTCCACTCATCAGCTGCGGCATAGGCTTCTTTAGAGCCGACGGGCACATACAATTTGCAGGTGCTCTTATCTACCTTCTCCAGCGCATCAACACCCATGATTGGAGGAGTTAAATTCTGAAGATAAAGCTCCTGCAAACCAATGCAATTATAAAAAACAGAATCACTTAAAGCACTGACACCGGAAGAAATTGTGACTGAAGCAAGGCTTGTGCAACCCGAAAAAGCGGACTCTTCTATTGAAATCTCTTCTGAAGAAATCGTTACTGAGGTCAATCCGATACACTCCCTGAAAGCATCCTTTCCAATAGAAGTAACAGCCGAAGGTACCCGTATGGATGTAAGGCCACTACAACGATAAAAAGCGCCACTTCCTACAGACTTAAGATTTGAAGGAAGTCTCAGAGAGGTAAGGTCACTGCAATTTCTAAAAGCGTCTGCCCCTATTGAAGTGATACTATTGGGAATGATGATGTTAGTAAGCTTAAACCAAAACTCATCAGGATCTGAAAAAACAGAAGCGCCAATCGAAGTAACAGGATAGACTACCCCATCATGTTTCACACTGGAGGGAATCTTAATTGTTGAAACAGTTTCGTTTGAATACCCGCCTACAGTCACTGAAGTGTTATCATCATTTGTTGTGTACCACAAACCATCAAAATCATCTCCAAAAAAAACTAATGCTTGCGTTTCCAACGCAAACAACAGACTGATGGAAAGAATAACGAGCTTTTTCATAACCATTGAATTATATATCATTGTTTTTTAGTTTCGAAGCTACCCCCTAATTTTGTTTCAAATCCACTTTCTAAGAAAACATCTTGTTCTGTACTAAATGTTACATGAGCACCGCTTTCTATTATAACAGATCCTTGGGTCTGGGTGGTCGTTACATTTTCACCCAAATAAATATTTCTTCCTGAGATTGTGCAACTATCTAATGAGAATGTTCGATTCTGAATATATGTACTTGTGATACAAATGTATGGCTTGTAATTATGCTTTGTAATAGAAATATAATATGGCTTAGAGACATCGTTAGGAATAAATGTATGTGAAGAGACAGTATCCATAACTTCATAGAAACTTTCTCCCATATCAAGCATGCTGGAAATTGTTATTTTACAACTATCAACACCCGTACTTACCGTCACTGATGAACCGTTTTCTGAAATACCTGGATTTGAAAAAGTTGATGGACTTGAAGTATACATTTCCATACTTGGGTCTCCAAAATAATGAAAGATTCTATTTGTGTATAGGTGTTGACCGTATGTTTGTTCCATTCTCAACAGTCCTTGATTAAGCACTAGTCCCATTTTAAAAATATCTGAATGCTGAGTTACTGTTGGAATTTCTCCATTACCAAAGTCTGGGAGTAATCCCGGATTAGACCAAATCGCATCAAACATTCCGATAACAAGTGGGTCATTATAAGCAGAATAACTCTCTTGAGATGCGGCGAATACACCTACTGCACCACCTCCAGGATGACGAATAAATTTCTCCGCAAAACAAACATTATCTGACGTTTCACAATCTGAAAAACCTCCATTCTGACAATTTATACAGAATACAACAGGCAATTTATCACCATTTGAAAGATTCGAAATATTTGCTGTGTCAAAAGCTGGCTCCCCCAAGCGGTAAATGAACCATGGTCTCTATGTAAAACGTAGAACTTCCCCGAATTTATTTCGCTAGTAACTCCTGCAGCATCCCCATTCCAATTAAAAAATGGAGATATGTCTTTCCTTAATTCCAATGGTATGGGATCTCCATTCTGATAATATCTTGGAATATAGTAGGTTTTTGTATTATACACCCTGTTAATCGTTTTACCCTGATGATCAATTAAATAATTTCTTATTCTTTCACTATTAAACACAAAATTATAATCTTCAATGCCATCGTGATTATCAGTATCTTGAAAATATGCACAATGTAGTCCTGTTTGATAAAATGCACTATTTACAATAGGATTTTGTTCGTAATTGATAATTTTTCTTAGTACCAAATATGCTTCTTCTAATGAACTTACAGATACACGACCATGTGCCATATCAGGTATAAAATCATTCTCTCCTTCATTGCAAGCATAATAATAATCAGTTACAAAATTATGAGGCCAAATCATACACCAATAGTCTTTACCCGGGACATCCTCGTGATCTCCAATAATTAAAAAGTAGTCAGGTTTATAAGCTGTATACCTTGTGCTTATCGCACTTTTTACCTGACTAGATGTCCATGTCGCTTGTGATACAATATCACATTTAAAACCTAAGATTGTCTTCCAGCGTGCAAACTCTTCTGCTGCAGGTAAAAATTCATCGGTAGTAATTATAAGATAAGTAGTATCAGAATTTGCAGTTACAGAAGATATGGATCTTGATACACCAGATGATCTAATCAAAGAAGATTCCAGCGATTTTGGGTTCGATACTACATTCTTAAGAATTGCAAGTGATTCTTTTCTGTTTTTTGAGCTCTTTGTTGTATTACTACCATCGAATACAATCTGATATTTTATATTCGAGTAGCATCGAATCTTTTTTGTCTTTGGATTAAACTGAATGGGTCTTATTTGTACAAAAGCAAGGGGGATATCTCTGTAGATTTGAACAGATGATATTTCAACTATATCTTTGGGGAAATATAAGTTCGAAGAATAGGTCGACTTGTCAATTTTTATTTTCGTATCAGTTTTCTCAGAATCGATTTGTGGTTCTAAAGCCGGTTGAATATAGTAATTATCATATTCCTGATAATTCGCTTCTAAAATATTAATTTTCAATCCTTCTTTCTGAGGCACAACAAGTATATCGTTATAGCAGGGAAGTGCGGGTTTCCCTACATCTCCCATTATGCCAAATCCTTTTACCCGAATCAATTGAAATTGATCTGTATCTTGCTTGATGTTGATAACACCAGCATCTTCAAAATTGTAATTAATTTCAATATAATTCTTATTCTCAGAAACAGATCTGCTTGGTAAGAGACTCTCTTTCTTATCGGAATTGATCCCTTTCTTAAAATGCAACTTTTTGCTTTGGGAAAAAGAAAGAGAACCAATGCATGTCACAATCAACAGAAAATATATTCGTTTCATGGCTTTTTGTTGTTAAAGTTCAGTTCTACTCCGTTAACACCATACGTTTCAAATCAATCTGTTTGCCATCGGCAATCAGCCCATAGAGATAGATTCCTGCTGCAAATTCCGAACCTAAAATAGTCTGCGCACCTTCTTCACCGCGTTCCGCAAGAGCTATTTGTTTCAATTGTTTCCCTTGCAAGTCATAAATGCATAGAAGAGCGGTCTTTGTATTTGTCGGAATAAAATACTTAATCTCGGTTTGTTGAGAAAAAGGGTTGGGGGTATTTTGATACAAGACAGGGGTGAGATTCTCTGTTAGTGTGTTGCTTTGTATTGTTTCACCCTCTTCGTTAGCGATACTACGTGAGGCTTCTGAAGATTTCAAAACTTCAATTTCAGCTTTCATCTCCTTCATGGATTAAATAAGAAGAGGTATCAACCCTACATAGTCCACGCTTAAATAACCGTTATCCTGTTCATATACCAATTCCGGATACACTTTTTGCAGCTCTTGCGCAATCAACCCAAAGTGTGTTTTTTGAAACTGTTGCGACTTTTCGTCATAAAGCGGAATAGAAACTTTTGCTGAGTCACCTTCTGACTCGGTATACATTTGCTTTAAATTATATTGCACTGGATTAAGTGATAACACCTTGCTTAATACGCCAGTCTCTTTTGCTGATTCGGTCAGTGAAGTTATATTTGTTTTTAACCTACTGTCTGAGCTTGATACATTTTGGGCAGTCACAATACCCGTGATTGCTACGTTTCCAACAAAATATCCGGCATACCTTCCGGGAACATTTAAATCGGTACTACCATTAATAGTTCCAACTACACCAGCTCCATTACGAGATCCACCTACTGTTCCAAAGACACCGTAATTATATCCGTTCGAAGCATTTGACGCAGCTCCTAATACTCCAAATGCTCGACCTCTTTGCAATGTATCACTTTCCGAAGCACCCTTAACACCAACATACCAAAGACCTGTTCTGATATCGTTTTCTCCTAAAAAAGGCATTATCCAGCTACTATAAAATGTTCCTGCAATCCTCGAACGTGTGTAATATGCAGATGATAATTCTCTAACAATATCTACTTTTGATGCTGCATATCCTCCGCCTCCGATAGTGAGAGGAGATAAGGGTGTAACTGTTGAGGCAAGATTGATTGCCACATTACCATTACTTGCAACTCTTAACTGAGCAAATGCTGTGCTAGAAAGCATCAAAACGACAATAAACAAAATTAGTTTTCTCATGACGATAATAAACTGATTGTTTGTTTTTTTTGATAGGTATTAATTCAATAGTTCGGTAAATATTAAATAGAGCTATGCCGCAATAGCAGCAAACTCGATAAGTTCTTTGAAAAGTTTATCATTTAATTTCTTGTTCGGCTTAATGCCTGACACGCAAATAAATCGTTGCAGC
>JAQUZH010000138.1 GCA_028691445.1 Bacteroidales bacterium
CTTGGCACAAAAATGAACACGATTAATGATACAAACAAGATACTTTTGCTTGCGGAAATCGAATTCCACTTATCCTTAATTTAACGAACAACAATCATGAAACGAAATTTCATTTTATCCTCGCTCTTCTCTCTGATGGCACTCTCTGTCTCAGCGGGACAATTCATGCCCCCAGACACCGTGGTAACAGGAGCATTCATTCCGAAAGAAATTGAGGATATTGAATGTTTGGGTATCAACAAAGAACCCGCGCATGCTACTCTCATGCCGTATGCTACGCTCGATGAGGCTCTGAAAGCAAACCGTCACCAATCTTCTTTTTGCCGGAGTCTGAATGGCAAATGGAAGTTTAACTACGTGGCATGGCCACAACAACGTCCGGTTGACTTTTACAAAACGGACTTTGATGTCTCTTCCTGGAAAGAGATTGATGTGCCATCCAACTGGCAAATACTAGGTTATGGCACACCTTATTACAGAAACATTGGTTACACTTTTCAGGTAGATTTCCCGAAAGTGATGAGCCAACCTCCCCGCAATTACACCTCGTATGCCGAACGAAACCCGGTGGGCAGCTACCGCCGCGAGTTTGACGTACCTGCAGAGTGGAACGGCAGTCAGATCTTCCTCACCTTTGACGGTGTAGATGCCGGTTTCTTCTTGTGGGTGAATGGTGTGAAAGTGGGCTACAGTGTCAACAGCCGTAATGCCGCCGAATTTGATATCACCAACTATGTAAAGCCCGGAAAGAATATGGTAGCCGCTGAGGTCTACCGATACACTTCGGGCAGTTATATGGAAGATCAGGATATGTGGCGCCTGAGCGGTATCTTCCGCAACGTTACGATCTGGAGCACACCGCAAGAACATGTGCGCGACTTCTTCCTGGTAACCGATCTCGATGATCAGTACAAAGATGCGACCCTCAAACTCTCTGCGACGATTAAGAACTACAGTACGAAAGCAGCCAAGGCGAAGAAGCTGGAGATGGCTCTTTACGATGGCGACAAACTGATTGCTACCTCTGCTGCGGCTGATGTCAGAAAGTTGAAAGCCGGTGAAGAAGTGGTTGTGGATATCGCACTTCCGGTAACTAACCCGGAGAAATGGACAGCTGAGACTCCCAGATTGTACACCACCGTTATTAACCTGAAGGATGCGAAGGGGACAATCGTTGAGACACTCTCTCAAAAGACAGGTTTCCGCGAGATCAAGATCGAAGGCCGTTCGTTTCTGGTGAATGGTGTGCCCGTCAAACTGAAAGGCGTAAACCGTCACGAGAACTGGCCGGAAGTTGGTCACGCGGTAACTGAAGCACAGATGATTCGCGACCTCGAAGTGATAAAGCAGGGTAATTGTAACCATGTGCGTACCAGTCACTATTCGGATGATCCACGTTGGTATGAACTCTGTGATGAATATGGTATCTATCTCGTAGCAGAAGGCAATGTAGAGTGCCACGGTCTGGATCGCAAGTGGGTGGCCGATCCTTCCATGAAAGCAGCGATCGTCGATCGTAACGTGACCAATGCGGTAAACTTTAAAAACCATCCTTCCGTGCTTCTCTGGTCTCTCGGAAATGAGAACGGTGAGCGTAATGTAAACTTCTTTGCCGCTTTGGAAGCTGTGCAAAAGGTGGACCCAACCCGTCCAGTTCATTACGAACCATTTGGCATCGGTGAGAATAATCCTGCCGGTATTGACAGCCGTATGTACACCGGTCCGGCAGAGGTGGAGCGTATTGCTCAGGATGCTAAATACACCAAACCTTTCTATCTCTGTGAATATGCCCATGCGATGTTTAACTCAATGGGTTCGGTGGAAGAATACAATGCTCTCTTTGACAAATATCCGTCGTTGCTCGGTGGAGCTATCTGGGAATATCAGGATCAGGGAATCTATAACCGCCGCGACCCTAACCATCCGATTATTGCTTATGGTGGCGGCTTTGGTGAGTTCCCCAATGATCATTACTTCATTCATAAAGGTGTGGTGGCTTCTGACCGTTCGCCGAAACCTCATTATCCGGAGATGAAACATGTATACCAATGGATTGGCATCACTGCGGAAGATCTGGCGAAAGGAGAAATACGGATCCGCAACCGTTATCAGTTCATCACCCTCGATGGCTTTGTCGGTTCATGGACCCTTTCTGAGAATGGCAAAGAGATCAGAAGTGGATCAATCGAACTTCCTACTATCGCACCGTTTGAAGAGAAAGTAATCACCATCCCTTGTGATGTGAAGAGTGTAGTGCCGGGTGCAGACTATTATCTGCGCATCTCTTTCGCGTTGGGAGAAGACAAACTATGGGCGAAAAAAGGCTACGAACTCGCTTGGCAGCAGTTTAAGTTGCCTATCTCAGCTCCGGCAATTTTGGAACAAACCATTCAGATGCCGCCGCTTGCACTGACGACAGACAACCAACAGATCGTGGTCAATGGCAATGCTTTTATGCTGACTTTTGACAAGACGAGCGGTACATTTACCAATATAGAGAGAAACGGTGTCAATATCCTTGCCAATGAAGGAGGACCGAAGCTTCACTTGTGGCGTGCTCCTCACCAAAAAGATGATATGTGGGCCTATGGCGACTGGAAAAAGAATGGACTCAAAGAGCTCAAATGGACCGTTTCGGATCTGGAAGTGAAACAAACCGCCAAGTCTGTCGTCACCATCAAAGCAACGCTCAGTGGAGAAGGTGCAGATAAATTTAGAGTATCACATACCGCCACATATACCATCTCAGGCGATGGAAGTGTGAAGGTGGACAATGACGTTAATACCACCAAACCGGAACTTATTGTGGCACGAATCGGCGTACGTATGATGCTGGATAAACAATTTGACCGCTTCACCTATTTCGGACGCGGACCGATGGAAAACTATGCAGACCGTAAGCACTCTTTGGACATCGGACTCTATTCCAGCTCTGTCAAAGAGCAACAAACTCCGTATGAGAAACCGATGGAATGTGGTAATCATGAAGATGCGAAGTGGGCGAGTGTGAAGAATGCAGCGGGCACAGGTGTGACTGTCATGAGCAATGAAGCTCCGCTGCAAGTATCGGCTCTTCCTTACAGCGACGAGGAACTGGAAGTTCCGGAATATCGTATTGATCTGCCGCAAAGCAACAAAACGGTACTCTGTGTAAGTCACCTCACCCTCGGTGTCGGTTCCAATGGATGCGGACCAAGACCGTTGGAGCCTTACATGGTGTATGCCAAACCAACTCAATTCAGTTATACGCTACGACTGAAAGATTGAAAAAGAGCGAGTAGATGCTGAACAAGGGCTTGTCCATATACGGACAGGCCCTTGTTATTTGTAGGCCAGAAAATTTACGGACATCTCTCGGGTAATATACGGCCTTGATCCAGAGAACGAACGGCCTTGATCTAAGTAATTAGTGAAGCCCACAGTTGAGGGCTTTCAATCCCACAGTTGAGGGCTTTTAATCCCACAGTTGAGGGCTTTTAATCCCACAGTTGAGGGCTTTACTAATAATCAGGAAGTAGCCCGATCATCGTCCGTTGCGAGGAGTCTGTTTGCTCGTTCATCGGAGTCTGATAGCCTCTTCTTCGAATGGAAAACGGTCGCTTTCGCATGCCAAACAGGAGGGACTATTTGTCGTTTCTGTGCCCGATTCGTCCGTTTTTCTTCCATTGTTTACAAAATGTATCGTTGATTCCCGCAAACCGTCTCCAGTCGTAAAAGAGTGCTTTAGAAGGCTGTTTTCTTTTGTTTTGCATGAAATTATCGATGAATGTAACAAGAGTAGAAGTTTTTGTTACATCCTTTTTTTTCTACTGTAAGCAGAAGTTTTACCTTTGGCGATAATTAAATGAATTCTTATGTCACATGTCATGAAAGCGAAAGTAATTATTGTAACCTTCTTCTCGATTGTTGCATCAAGTGTGTTTTTCGTAGCACATGCTCACAACCCCATTATTCAAACCAAATACACGGCCGATCCGGCTCCGATGGTCTACAATGACACCGTCTTTCTCTATACCAGTCACGATGAAGATAATGCCTTTGGCTTTGAAATGTTCAACTGGATGCTCTACACATCGACCGATATGGTCAACTGGACCGATCACGGCATCGTTGCCGGTGTGAAAGAACCGCACAAGACTTTTGCCTGGGCCGACGGACACAGTGCATGGGCACCTCAGGCTATCGCCCGAAACGGAAAGGTTTATTTCTATTGTCCGACCATTTACAAGGGAAAAATGGCTATTGGCGTGGCGGTTGCTGACTCACCTTATGGCCCTTTTAGGGATGCGATCGGCAAACCTCTGATCTCGCGTGAAAATCCAAGCGACTATGATCCCTCTGTCTTTGTGGATGACGACGGACAGGCGTATTTGTATTGGGGAGGTAATGGCCCCTGCTTTTTCGCCAAACTGAATGAAGATATGATCTCGCTTGCGAGTGAGATCAAAGTGGCTTCTATTGACTTTACCGGTACCGCTCCCGAAGCATCTTACACGGAAGGTCCGTGGTTGGTGAAGCGGAAGAACCATTATTATCTGTCTTGGGCCTCACGTTGTTGCCCAGAAGGCATTGGTTATGCCATGAGTGTTACTCCGGAAGGTCCATGGAAATGCATGGGAACGATCATGGATCCGGACCAACGGTCATCGGGCAATCATCCGGGAATCATTGAATTCAAAGGAAAATGGTATGTGTTTGGCTTTAATTACGCCATTCAGAAGCAGACCTTATCCAAGCACTATGAAAGACGTTCGATCTGCGTTGAAGAGATGAACTTTAACGCGGATGGGTCGATTCAGAAACTTCCCTGGTGGTCTACAAAGGGAGCATCGCAAGTGGGTACCTTCAATCCGTATGTACGCAATGAAGCGGAAACCATGGCTTTTAGCGAAGGGGTAAAAACGGAAACTGCCACAGAGTGGGAGCGTAACGTCGCTTGGGACAAAGGGAAAAGGTTGGCCGACAGATTGTTTGTAACGTCTATCCATCACGGCGATTATATCAAGGTGCAAGGGGTTGATTTTTCCAAAGGAGCTGCTTCGGTGGAAGTGGCTGTTGCTTCGTTGTACGGCGGAAAGATTGAAATCCGTCTGGACAAAATCGACGGACCGCTCATGGGTACGGTTCAGATTACTACTTCCGGCGAGGGAGATATCTGGAAGCGTCTTCAGGCTCCGGTGACCAATATGAAAGGTGTACATGATCTCTATTTCGTATTCAGAGGTGAAAAAGAGTTGTTCCTCTTTGACTGGTGGAGCTTTCAGGCGAAATAAAACAGGAGGTAATCCGAAACGACACAGAATCAAAAGCATATTCATAAATAAATAACAAAACTCTCTTCAATGAAAGTAGCACTCGGAATGAAAAAGTGGACCATGATTGGTCTCTTTCTTGCTTGCAGTACGATCGGTATGGATCGTGTTTCTGCTCAAACAGTATGGCTTGATCAATTGGATCTCACTACCGCCACACAAGGCAATGGTACGCCGAAGAAAAACAGATCGGTAGATAATAAGGTGTTGACTATCGCCGGTAAAACCTACGAACGTGGCTTTGGCACACATTCTGTGAGTTCGCTGCTGATCCTCCTGGAAGGAAAAGCAACCTCGTTTACTGCGCAGGTGGGACTTGATGATGAGATTATTGGTCATAATGCCGCTGCTGAGTTTGTCGTGATAGGCGATGGACAAAAACTTTGGTCCAGTGGTGTGATGCGTTCGAAAGATACAGCGCGCACTTGTTCGGTGTCGCTTGCCGGCATAAAGAAGCTTGAATTGCTGGTCGCTGATGGTCACAATGGCAACTATTACGACCATGCTGATTGGGTAAATGCTAAGTTTGAGACGACAGGTGTCACTTCTTTCCAGACCTACAATCCAATTTCCAGTGATAAATATATCCTTACGCCTCCGGCTGCTGCTACACCTCGAATCAACAGTGCTAAGGTGTTTGGTGTTCGTCCGGGCTCTCCATTTCAATTCTTGGTGGCTACCACTGGCGATCGTCCGATGACGTTTACAGCGAAAGGACTGCCCAAAGGATTAAAGATAAACAGTGAAACAGGTCTTATCACGGGTAAGATTACCAAAGCAGGTACCTACCTCGTTACGCTCCGTGCAAAGAATGCGAAAGGAAAAGCAGAGAAAGCATTGCGTATCGTCTGTGGCGACCAGATTGCGCTTACTCCTCCGATGGGTTGGAATAGCTGGAACTGTTTTGCCAACGCTGTATCGGCCGATAAGGTGAAACGTGCTGCCGATGCGATGGTTAAAAGCGGTCTGATCAATCATGGCTGGACTTATATTAATATTGATGACTTTTGGGAAAATAACCGTGACTCAAAGGATGAATCATTGCGCGGACCGCTACGCGACGAAGCAGGTTATATCGTTCCGAACGCTCGTTTTGTGGATATGAAACCTCTGGCTGATTATGTGCACGGTCTGGGTTTGAAGATCGGACTTTATTCCAGTCCAGGTCCGTGGACCTGTGGTGGTTGTGTAGGCAGTTATGGCTTCGAGAAGCAAGATGCAGAGAGCTATGCGAAATGGGGCTTTGACTATCTGAAGTACGATTGGTGTAGCTATGGTAATGTGATCAATGGATTAAAAGACAACGATCCGTATAAAGTATCCTCTTTGTCATACAACGGTGGCGGCGAACTGGCAACAGCGATGAAACCGTTTAAGGAGATGGGAGAGTTGCTTCGCAGTCAGCCTCGCGACATCGTGTTTAGCGTGTGTCAGTATGGTATGTCTGATGTATGGAAATGGGGCGGTTCGGTTAATGGCAACTGCTGGCGTACGACCAATGACATCAACGATACTTGGGTAAGTGTGAAGAATATCGCTTTGGATCAGGATAAATCGGCTCCTTATGCCAAACCGGGCAATTGGAATGATCCGGATATGTTGGTTGTCGGTAATGTAGGGTGGGGCAATCCACATCCGAGCAAACTGAAACCCGATGAGCAGTATCTGCATATCAGTCTCTGGAGTCTTTTCGCTGCACCGCTTCTGATCGGTTGCGATATGGAACAGCTGGATGAATTCACCTTAAACTTACTCACCAACGATGAAGTGATTGAGGTCAATCAGGATCCGCTCGGTAAGCAGGCGACCTGCCAGCAGACCATCGGCGACCTGCGTATCTACGTCAAACAACTCGAAGACGGTAGCAAAGCGGTCGGCTTTTGCAACTTTGGTCTTGATCGTGTTACTATGCCGTACAAAGAGTTTGGCAAACTGGGTATCGTCGGACA
>JAQUZH010000139.1 GCA_028691445.1 Bacteroidales bacterium
CGAAGGTGTCGTACCGATTGCATTAAACATCAAAGCGGTCAATGAACCTCCCACGAATACGGATGCCATAATCTTCCAGCTGGCAATGCCAGTAGCCAACAAAAGGATCGCTCCAAAAGCAATAGCCAAGACTGATGTTTCACCTATTGAACCTGGTATCAAACCAACGATCATATCCCATGTGCTGAGCACATTGCCTGTGATGCCGGTCAGGTGTGCCTCGCCTGTTGAAGTGGTCATCAACTGACCCAGAGGAGTAGCTCCGGTAAAACCGTCAACCAACTGACCTTCACCAATTCCAAAGACGCTACCGGTCTTTACCCAAACATTATCGCCCGACATCTGCGACGGATAGGCAAAGAAAAGGAAGGCACGGGTAATCAAAGCGACATTAAATATATTACGACCGGTACCTCCAAAGACTTCTTTTGCAAATATTACTGCGAATGCAATGGCAATGGACATGATCCAAAGCGGACATTCTACAGGAAGAATCAACGGAATGAGCATACCTGATACCAGGTATCCTTCCTGAATCTCTTCGTTTTTCCACTGAGCGACCACAAACTCGATTCCCAAACCTACAAGGTAAGAGATAATCACTTTGGGCAGTACAGCCAGAAAACCAAATCCAAAGATCTCACCAAAAGAGACGGAAGGCAGGGTGCCGATAGCAAGATAGTGTTGATATCCTACGTTATACATCCCAAACAACAGTGCAGGGATTAAGGCTAACACGACCATAGACATGACCCGCTTGGAGTCAATGCTGTCGTGAATATGTGTTCCAGTTTTAGAAGTTGCATTCGGAACGAACAAGAATGTCTCAAATCCATCGAATACTGACTGGAATGCGGAAAGTTTACCACCCGGCTCGAAACTGGGCTTCACTTTGTCAAGAAAATTCCTTAACGCTTTCAATGTAATCTATTTTTATTGTTATTAAATCATTTCTTTGTACAGCATATCCAGACCGTCTCTGACAATCTTCTGAATCTCTGTTTTGGATGTGTCTACAAACTCGCACAACGCAAAGTCTTCCGGAGCTACTTCATAGATACCGAGTGCTTCCATCTGATCGATGTTGTTGGTAATGATTGCTTTCAACAAGATCTCCGGGTAAATGTCGAAGGGGAATACTTTATCCAACTCATTCGACATGATCAACGCGCGGTGTCCTCCTTTGATGCGGGCATCAAGCACATATTCTTTCTTTGGTAACAACCAAGAGAAATAGGAATGGTTGATACTGAACTGATTTAGACGGGGCATGATCCAACCGAACATTTCATGCTTCTCTGTTCCCTCCGGAATAACCGTCAGCTGATTGGCATAAAAGTTCAGATAGCTATCGGGGCTTACTTGTGTTCCGGTCAATACATTGCCGGAGATATAGCGCAACACTTTTCCTTTTGTAACGTTGCTCTTGAACAACGAGGTGATCAACGAACCAGACTGTATCTTTACATAACCGGTCTTTACTACCTCAGAGCCTGTCAAAGCGACAATACGAGTGAAGTCGGCCACGCCTTTTGTAAACAGACGACCCATGATGATCAGATCCTGCGGATTAACAACCCATACAATCTCACCTTTATTGATTGGTGACACGTGATGAATCTGTACTCCCACGTTTCCTGCAGGGTGTTTGCCTGCGAAAGTGTGAATGGTTACGTTGGACGCGTTTGTCAATGCGGATGATTGAGCGTTCTCGTTCACTCCGAGATGAACCGGAGCAATACGTGCTAATGCATTTAATGCGGCTTGAAAATCAGCTTCCTGTCCTTTGAGTACAAACTCAAAATCAGCAGCTAAAGGTGCCGTATCGAATGTGGAAACAAAAATCGCCTTTGGCGCTTCCTGAGGATTAGCAATCAGATCATACGGTCTTTGTTTGATGAACGGCCACATACCTGCATTGAGAAGATGTGTCTTCACATCCTCACCGGATGCTTTCGAGAGATCGATACTTGGAAACGACTCAAACACATTGTTCGAATCAGCTTTTACAAGCACGTCCAAGACTTTCCGTTTTTCACCACGATTAACGGCAACTACTGTTCCGCTTACCGGCGAAACAAACTTAACGTCCTGCTGTTTTTTGTCACAAAGCAATACCGATCCTGCTTTGACTACATCACCCGGTCGGGCAATCACCTTCGGTGTCAATCCATGGAAATCGCTCACAGTAAGTGCGAAAAGGTCTGAGTGACCTACCTGTAAAAGCGTTTCAACGGCTTTGCCTTTCAGCTTAATATCTAAGCCTTTACGAATTCTTATCAGATTTGCCATAGAGCACAATTATAAATTTTGTGCAAAGGTATATATTTTAAATTATTCATTCCGCACTTGTGTTGGATAATTAAGGAATTATTTCTCTAATGTTCTGTTAAAGATTCTTGACTTCTTCTTTTTTCAATTGTGTGAAAAACGATAAGAAACGAGCTAAAAAACAGAAGTCCCGACTCGTTGACCGAACCGGGACTTCTTGACATATCAGTCTCAGATCAGTTTACTAACCGGAGTACATGCAGACCTTTACTGTCTTTTATCTGCATGAAATAGACTCCGGGAGCATATCCAGCCAGGGAGAATGAAACCTTACTTTCTCCGTTTTGCAGAAACTGTTGAGCGCACAAATTACCGTTTGTGTTGACAAGATGTACCACTGTTAGCGGTTCAAAAGAGCCTTCGCAACAGACTGTCGATGCTGTGCGGTCGTTGTACAAGGTAAACGCTTCGTTGGCTTCGATCTTCTCAGTTTGGGTGTCAACGCTCTTTGCCGAACGGATGCGAAGGGTATAGGTATAGCTACCGGTAGAGGGCACGTAATATTGGGAGAGCGTACCTGGTCCGCAGCTGGCATTACCCAGACCGCGCTGGGTATAGTCAAGGTGCATGTAGATATAGGGTTGCTTTACAAGTGCCCACTCATGCTGAGCATTCATTAGGTCTGTGTCGGTATATCTCAATGCGGAGAAACTCAGTGAATCACTGGTTTCAATAAAGAGACCCTCTCCGTCGGCATTGGTCAGTTTGATATCGCGCACTTCCTGACGGTTACCCATGGATTGTGGTTTGACGAAATGTTCGCGCATATCGTCCACTGTCGTCTTATAACGGCCCAAGAACGTGCCATCGTGACGATCCACATAGTTAGCCTGCGGTCCACGGGCGTAATATTCAACCTGATCGATTTCAGGGATAAGCTTCCAGGCGAGACCCATACGACGCAAGTCTGCAGTGGCCGGTTTGAAGGTGGCTTTCACATCTACTACTCCGTCGGCATGAAACAAATACTGCATGTCATACGGGCATAAAGCATTTCGGGAAGCATTGACCGTGACTGTTTTCTTATCTGCCGCAACCGAATAGGTAAAGGAGGAAGCGGAAGTTGCCAATTGATTGTTTGTATTGATATAGGTATCATTTTCGATATACCGATGATTTTCATAGGCAAAACCGTTTGATGCATAGATCATTTCTTTGCCGTCAAACTTTAAAGAGGTTAGCACGGAGGATGATTTACGCAATTTCGCTACCATATTTTCACCTGTGATTATTAATGACAAAGCACCTTCTTCGACGGAAAGGTCTGCTTTTTGTGAAGCAGGAAGGGGTGCCAACTCTTTCTTGCGCGACAAGACAAACTGCTCTGATGCAACGGCGTGTCCTGCTTTTGCCCACGTGGCATCTTCTTTCAATTGTGCATGGACATTTAACAGATACTCAGCATCCTCTCCTACAACGGTTTGATACGGTAATACAATTCTTGTCACAAGGGAATTACCGGAAGAGGAAGCTGTTCTGTCGGGCATTGACATGGTGCCGTTTTCGATTACTGATCCATTCTTCAGCACTTCCCAAACGAGATTGAAACAATTTGCATTTAAGAAGGAGTATCGATTGTAAAAAGACAATTGGTTCTTGCTTTGATCGAATTTTGAGAAGGTGATGTACTGGTATATCTTCTTCACTTCGGCCAGCTTTTGTGTCTCGGCTCTGTCGGCTGTGATGATACCGTTGCTACAGAAATTTCCCTGGTGCGGACCGGGGTAATCGTATCCAGTATGCAGACCGGTGGTTATCGTTCCGGTTATAATCTCTTTGGGATCATAGATTGCCTGATCAACCCAATCCCAGATACAAGCTCCGATGGTACGTTTGCTGTTTTCCATTACATCCCAGTATTCTCTCAGATTGCCAATGGCATTACCCATGGCATGAGAATACTCGCAGAGGAAGAGCGGTTTGGTGGAACCATTGCCGTCCTGACCTTTCACCCAATTGACATCGGGATACATCACAGAATTCATATCAGAGTAGTTACCTCCGGCTCCTTCATAATGGACATAACGGGTATCCAGTTTCTTGCAAATGTCATACGAGTGCTGGAAGTTGGCTCCTCCCCCACATTCGTTACCCAACGACCAGAAGATGACAGACGGGTGATTGCGGTCGCGATAGACCATACGTTCCGTGCGATCGACAAAGGCCGGAATCCAGGAAGGCATACTACTGATGCCTTGATTGGCATGACATTCCACATCGGCTTCGCAACAAACATAGATACCATAATAATCTAACATGGCATACATCTTATCCTGATTGGGATAGTGACTGGTGCGGAGCGTATTAATATTGTTTTGCTTGAAGAGCAGGATATCGCGCAACATGGAGGAGACATCTACTGCTCGTCCGCGCATCGGGTCTGTATCGTGACGATTGACACCTTTGAGTCTGATGCGCTTACCATTGACATACATGAGAGAATTTTTGATTGTCACATCACGGAAACCGTATTTGGTTGAGAAGACTGATTCTTCTACTCCATCCTGATCGTATTGTGTGACTATGACGGTATAAAGTACGGGCGTTTCTGCTGTCCAAAGTTGCAAACCTGTAAGGTCTGTCGCATTGAAAACCAGTGAAGAGGTACTGTCTCCTGCAGCAAAGGTGACGGTCTGAACAGGTAGTTCGCGAACTACATTTCCGTTGGGATCCAACAAGGTGACACCGACCTTCTTTGTGACTGCTGTCTTGTCACGGTTATCCACCTCTGTCGTTACTTTCAGCGTACCGGTGGTATATGAATCTGCAGCGTTTAACGTACTTTGAATATAATGATCGCGTACAAAGGTCTTGGGAGTTGCTGTCAGATAGACATCGCGATAGATACCGCTCATTCTGAACATGTCCTGACACTCCAGGTAACTGCCATCAGACCAACGGATCACCTGTACAGAGATGGTATTCGTACCGGTATGAAGCGCGCGGGTAATATCAAACTGATGATCATTGTTTGCTCCTTCTGTATAGCCGATGTAAGTTCCGTTTACCCATACTAACGCTGCACTGTAGATACCTCCAAAGGTAACAAACACCCGTTTCTGATCCCATCCTTCGGGCAATTCAAAAGAGCGTTTGTATGATCCAACCGGGTTGGCATCATACGAACCGTTATTATCACTGCGCGCCGAGATACGGGGAGGCGTATTTGAATGTGGATAGGCTACGTTCGCGTAAATAGGAACTCCATATCCTTTCATTTCCCAGTTGGAAGGGACTTCGATCGTTTTCCATGTGGAGAGGTCAAAGTTTTCTTTCCAGAAGTCCATCGGACGTTTATCGGGAGTGGCTACATAATTGAATTTCCAGTCACCATTCAGCAACAGGTAATTCGCCTTCTCAGGCGTAAGCCACGGGAAGTTGTATCTAGGATCACTTTTCATAACGACAGTGGATGGATAAGGTACATAGGTGGCATGACCTTTCTCCTTATTCTCACCAATCACGGTTTCATCTTCCCAATAGGGTCCTTTCGGAATGACTGGAGAAGGTAGCTCCTTGAAGCGAAACCAGGTGTTTGCTCCTGAAGTAGTCAAGAGTGTCAGATTGCCATTCTCATTCCAGCCATACACTTTACTGCTCAAATCAACCTTATCGGGCGATATCTGATAGACACCTTCCTCTCCGGTAACGGCTTTGATGATAAACTTTTGATTCTCATAGGGAGATCCTTTTGTATCCCATTGCAGCAGTGTGCGACCGGAAGCGTCGTCCCAAGACTGTCCATAATACTTATTGCTTATCTGCCAACTGGCGGTGCCTGTTGCTTTGAATTGCCAAAACTGCCCCAGACTTAACGTATCGGGCGTTTCCGATTTTATCCAGGTATCATTTTTGGATGTATTGCCATTGCCAAACGCTTTTGTCAAATCGGACGAGAGGATAGCGTAATACTTTGATTCATCAAACAAAGGCTGCGCTTGGACAGAGAGACTCCAGAATGAGACTAATCCTAAAAAAAAATAGGCTAAAAAAGGGACAAGGTTCCTTTTGATTACTGTTTTGTTCATGCTAAAAATTTGTTTACTTGTAACGTTTAATTATCGAGTTGTTCTAAGCTTATTGTTAAAATGTAAATAAGTATAGTGTCGCTAATAAAAAAATAGGCTCTCTACTTTCCTAAACTTACATAATTCTGCGTGTAAAAGTATTAATTATTTCGTTACCGACAAACTCTCGCTCGCAATAATCCGAGACTAAACGAAGGTTACTTCTTTTTCCTTGTCATCGTGCTAACAGATGTCACCGGGAGAAGCCAGTCGTTTATCTATTTATCGAAAAAAGAGGAGTAAATAATTTGCCATCAGAAAAACAATAGCTACTTTTGTGCATATGGTGGAACTTGTAAATCACATAGAGAAACTAATACTGACCCATAATTGCGTCATTATTCCTGAGTTAGGTGGATTTGTCATTCGTCAGAAGCAAGCCCAGATTCAGGGGAATGAACATCTTATCACTCCTCCCGGCAAAGAAATCGGCTTCAACTCTGAACTAAATCACAACGATAGACTTGTAGCAGAAATGTACATGAAAGCGCATCAGGTTGACTATGCTGCTGCTTCAATTATGCTGGAAAATGATGTTTGTGCGTTAAAGGCCAAACTAAAAGAAGAGAGAAAGGTGAGTCTGGGACAAGTGGGCAAACTCTTTTTGAACGAGCGGTCTGCCGTAGAGTTTGAATCTTCCGCCGAA
>JAQUZH010000140.1 GCA_028691445.1 Bacteroidales bacterium
AACCAAATCCCAACTCAAACATGCCATAGAGATGCTTATTCGCCTCTTCCTGATCCACATACTCTTCGTTCATATTATCTAACATGTATTTTCCATCTACGGCACATCCTGCATCCAGATAGACGAACGACGTTCGCTTTACGTTTCTGGAGTAAGCTTTCAGTCGGAAGAAAAACGGAACAAGATCGCGTTGTAGATTTGTTCTCTTTATATAATCAGGAGAGGGGAGCGAGTAGATATGTTCGTAACCAAGTCCGACACCGAATGTAAGAAAATGATTCAAAGGAGTCTCCGGCACCACAGTAAAGCTAACCGCGTCATTGCGAATACGCCCTTTGCCGTGTGTCCATCCACCCTCAAAATTGACAGCAGAGACAGGCCCTTGAGCCAATGCCAATGTGCCGCCCGTGAGAGAGGAAAAAAAGATAAGAAGTATCAATGCAATCTTCTTCATACAATCATCTGGAAAGTGCTCTTATAAATTTTGAGGTAAAAGTAGTCAAATTTATTGAAATGGTTTTTTGAGAAGCATGAAAATAGTACTATTCCATACCGTCCAGATATGACGAACAGAATTCTTTCAGCTCGTCTATAAAAGAGGGGATTTCTTTCATCTTCGGGGCATTATGATCAGAAGGCTTCCAATAGCCCGGTTCATATTCTTCTTTACGCAGTTCATTCATCAGGTTAAATGTGCTTATCTGATTGCCTTTTAACATTGGAAAGGTGATGAATGTACGAAATATCAGGCTGGATCCTTTTTCTCTGATTCCCAATGAAACGCCCTCATTTGTTACCCCGTGTGTTTCCTCGTCAAAGTCATACGTTCCTTCCGGATATTTTAAGACACCATATCTGACGTTCAAGTTATTCTTGAAGAAGTGACTGCGAAGATCTATTCCATCCAACTCGAGATCATTACGCAGTTTGTATCTGGAAAAGAAATGTGGCGTGTAAAAGTAAACGCCGGCAATATCTCTGGATTGCTCCGTAAAGACGGGCTTAACAGCATAATAACCCGAACTGGTATTCATAAGGCAGTAGCAGCCATGCATCAAGTCGTTGACGTAATCTCTGCTGGTTGCATACGATTGAAGCACCCATTTGTTCTTACTTTTGGTGGTGTATAATACTTGTTTGAAGTAGATGGGGAATTTTTCGTGACGTAAGATTTCTTTTCTCTGATTGATCTGTTGGCGTTTTTGATAGGCGTATATTTCCTGATAATCAGTCATAATCTCTCTTCTTCTTTCATCGTACGACATCTGAGGTAAAATCATGCGGTAGTTCTTGCTTTGATAGGTTTTTGCTCTCCTGATACTGCGGAGTGCTTTCAGTGAGGTCAAAGGTAGTTCAAAATTATCTGAGAAACGATAAAAAGGTGAGACTATGTAGATATAGCGTTGTGTTGATTGCGCCCTCGTCCGTCATTGCGGGTCAAGCCCGCAATGACGGAGAGAGAGCAAACAATGACGGGTAGGAGGATGACAAACGAGTGATACCTATAAATGACTTTCAGTACATAATATACAAAATATCATAGTAATAGGAAGCGCAAACGTCTTTTGATTTGAATTAATCAATGATTGTATTAATTTTGCCCTGAATTATTAATACTTGAAATATGAGAAATCACTTCATCCTTCTTCTTCTTTTTGCAGGTTTTTCCTTGCAGGCCTTTACCAACGATATAACAGTGGTCAGACAGGTATCACTGGTCAGAAAATATTCCATTCAGACGCCGATACTGGTTGATAGTACGGATGTCAACGGATCAAAGTATGAAACTAAGCTGATGCTGTCAGCCTTCGTGCCTTCCACAGGATCGGACTATACGAAATATCCGGTGTTGAGTGCCGACACTGCCGGACTCTTTCATCTCGATAAACCGGAGAAAGGCAGCGAACTCTGCTATGTGGAGTTTCAGGTGTATGCTAAGCGTTATACCAAATCCAAACTGCGTGTGTCTTCAACCTCGGATTTTGTAATCTTCATCAATGGAGAGAAGAAAGAGGGATCTACCTCTTCCGAACTAGCATTGCCCAAGGCCACAGAGAAATCCGTCGAACTGAACCTGATACCTCAAAGCTATTCGATCGGTATTTGCTGTTTGCTAAATAGCAAAGATGAGGCTTATCCGGTATTGAAGGTCGCCCTTGCCGATGATGGTACACGCATCGCACTACGAACGTTGGATAAAGCTTCGCAGCGTAAGATATCGTATGAAGATATCATCAATTACAGTGCTCCTTCAAATGTGAGCATCTCATACAACGGTACTTTCTTGATGACGAAACTGACGACTGTGCTATCGGGTGGAACAACCACTTCTTCGCTTGAAGTAACAGACCGTGAGAGTGGCAAATGTATGATGCAGCGCAGTGACCGCATGGATCTAAGCTGGATGCCCAAAAGTGAAAAGCTCTATTACATCGATCAGACCGCAGGAGTACGAACGCTGAAAACGATTGATCCGATGACCAACGAAGTAAAGACCGTGGCTAAGAAAATTCCCGAAGGATATGTCACCTGGTCGCCCGATGAAACCTACCTGATACTAAGCAGTACGGATAAATACAACGGAAAAGAGAAGGATATTAAATACTATATTTTACCGCACGACCGCCTGAGTGGCTTTCGAAACGGAAGCTATCTGAGCCGATATGATCTGGCAACCGGTAAGGTGCAACGGCTCACCTTTGGTCGTCGTGATGTCTCCTTGCAAGACATCAGCGAGGATGGAAAGAAGATCCTGTTCAGTACCTCCGAGTCGGCTATCACCGAACGTCCCTTTTCCAAAACCTCTTTCTTCCAATACGATTTCGCAAACCAGACGGTAGACTCAATTTGGGTCAACTGTTCGTATGTCAGCAGTGTGAAGTATTCGCCCGATGCCACTCAACTGTTGGTCTTAGGGGGGCCGGCCGCCTTCGATAAGTTGGGCGAAAATATCGGAAAGCATCCGATATCCAACAGCTATGATGTGCAGGCCTATCTTTATGACTTCTCAACCAAGAAAATAACACCGCTTACTCGAAACTTTGATCCCGCGATCCAGCAGGCACAATGGAATGTAGCAGATAAAAATATCTATTTTAAAGTGACTGAGCGTGACTTCGAACGGATCTATCGATATACCGTTGCAAACGGCTCGTTTGAGATGCTTCCTTTGGCAGTCGATGTAGTGCAACAAGTCGACATCTCCGGCAATGGCCTTTTTGCTGTGTACAGAGGCATGTCCTCTTCCTATCCATCCAGTGCTTTCCTGTTTGACATGAAGAGCAAGCAGTCGGTCGTTCTTTCTGATCCGGAGAAAGAGAAGATGAATGACATTGCGTTTGGCAAAGTACTTGATTATAATTACAAAGCCAAAGATGGAGTGACCATCTATGGCCGTTATTATCTGCCGAATGATTTTGACGAGAACAGGAAATACCCCATGATCGTCTATTACTATGGTGGAACTACACCGACACAACGCACGTTCGGTACCAACTGGAACCATAATTACTGGACTGCCTTAGGCTATGTGGTCTATGTCGTTCAGCCAAGCGGTACGATTGGCTTCGGACAGGAGTTTTCCGCCAGACACGTAAATGCCTGGGGAGAGAAGACGGCGGAGGATATCATTCAAGGCGTAAAGAACTTTTGCAAGTCGCATTCCTTTGTCAATGCCAAGAAAGTAGGTTGCCTGGGTGCTTCCTATGGTGGATTCATGACGATGTATCTGCTCACTAAAACGAATATTTTTGCCACAGCCATCTCACATGCCGGCATCAGTGCCCTTTCCAGCTATTGGGGCAATGGCAACTGGGGCTACGGATATAGCGGTATCGCAACGGCAGACACCTATCCATGGAGCGATCCGAAGTTTTACACCGACCACAGTCCGCTGTTTCACGCCGATAAGATCAATACTCCGCTGTTGTTGATTCAGGGCGAAGTGGATACCAATGTACCGCCGGGAGAGAGCATGCAAATGTTTACCGCCTTAAAGATACTGGGCAAGCCGGTAGAGATGATCAGGGTAAAAAACGAAGATCATATCATTACCGAATATCAGCACAAGAAAGACTGGAACTATTCCATCATGGCTTGGATGGCCAGATATCTTCAAGATGACAGTTCCTGGTGGGATAGTCTCTATCCGGAGTCAAGCAAACCAGTGAAATAAGAATTTGTTATTTTTAGTCCGCTGTTCTATTTTTTCTTAAATATCTGCAGAAATATAAAATAATTGTGTTTCTTTGTCGGATAATCAACAAGCGTGTGCTTGCCTTGATCGTTTCGATACTCATAAATATTAAGCAGGAAATCATGAAAAAGCAGAAACAGTGGACTGTTGTTCTATTAGGAGGATTACTACTATCCTCCTGTGTGCAAGACGAACAAGATCTGGGAGGAGATACAATCGCAAGGTCTTCGATTGGCGGAGTCGTTCAGAAAGGACCATTCATTAACGGTTCGTCTATCTCGATGTATGAATTATCGGATGCGTTAGTTCCTTCCGGCAAAACCTACAACGGACAGATCTCTGACAATCAAGGCTCTTTTGAACTCAAGTACGATCCGGCACTATCCAGCAACTACGTAAAGGTAAGAGCTGATGGCTATTACTACAACGAAGTATCGGGTCAGAACTCTAATTCTCAGTTGACGCTCTATGCCCTGTCTGATATTTCCGACAAGTCTTCGATCAACGTAAATATCATGTCCTACCTCGAATATCAACGTGTAGAGTATCTGGTATCGCAAGGCGAATCATTTGCCAACGCAAAGAGTCGGGCAGAAGCGGAGATCCTGAAGGTGTTTTCGATGACGCGAGAGAATATACAGGTGTCAGAGTCTTTGAATATTTTAAAAGATGGAGATGATAATGCCGTTCTATTGGCAATCTCTGCGATCCTTCAGGGATTCCGTTCGGAGGCAAACATGACCAACTTACTCGCGAATATCATTACCGACCTGAAGAAAGACGGTACGTTGGATGATGCTAACCTAGGAACACAATTAATCACTGATGCGAAATTATTAGATCTTGCAGCTATCCGAAAGAATCTGGAAGAGCGTTTTGCATCCGATAGCACGGTGATTCCGAACTTTGAGAAGTATGTGCGTCAGTTTATATCTAAGACTCCTTTCAAACCGATAAGTATCATTGACTATCCGCAAACAACCAGCTATGGAGCTAATATCCTGTCGGGCGATGCCGATCCCTTTGTCGTTTCGATTTCTAACGAATATAGTTTTGCCGCTAATGTTTCGAAAGGTGGTTCGTTGAAGATTGTAATGAAAGGTGGATCCTGGAGTTATAGTGTTATGCCATTTCCACCCATAAATTGGGATATAACGATGTATGATAATGCCAAACAGGAGCAAACATTTACTGTAACTGAGTCTGGTAAGAATTCTAATTTGAAGATATTCTTTCATTCAGGGAAGCCGGTTATTGAGTATTACGAGAATAACTCATTGGTTGCAACCAAAACACAACACATTCTGATTAAAGATGGACCACCCATTATCGTGGATGATTCAACTTCCGTCAGATAACAGGAAACAAAGGGTTTACCCGTGTTACTTTCCGATCTTTTGGTAGGCATACCAATAGATACCTCCCACAAAGACAGCTCCTCCCACAATATTGCCGAGGGCAGAGGGAATGAGGTTATTGACTACGAAGGCACCCCAAGTAACGGGTGCTCCTTCGAAGATACCCATCGGGATGTAAAACATATTGGCGATGCTGTGCTCGTAGCCAAGCACAAAAAAAACCATGACGGGCCACCAGATTGCGGCAATCTTTCCCGAGGTACTCTTTGCAGTGAGTGCGAGCCATACGGCCAGACAAACCAACCAGTTGGCACCGATACCTTTTAGGAAGATGACATGCCAGGGTTGCGTAGTTTTCAGTTCGGCGGTATGAATGATGGCGCTTTGCCACGGTTCGTGGTCAAACAATCCGGTGAGATACACAAAGAGATAGGAAAAGAAGATTGCTCCGACAAAATTGCTTGCGAAGACCAACAACCAGTTCTTTAACACGACATGCCACTTGATCTTTCCATTGAGGCATCCGGGAATAAGCATGGCGTTGTTACCGGTATAGAGTTCGGCGCCGACAAGGAGCACCAGCATGAGTCCCACGGGGAAGGTAAGACCGGCAAGAAGTTTGGGCAAAACCGGGTTTAAGGCACTGATGCCGGGAAATCCGTTGCTGACATAGACAGCCAGTGTGGCTCCCATGGCAATATAAGCACCAGCCAGAAAAGCCAGTACAAAAGTCTTTTTCCAATGATAATTTGCTTTGTCGATTCCTATCTGTTCCGCTATTGCAGGAAGCTCTTTGGGGGTGTATATGCTCATCGTTTCTTGTTTTGGGGCACAAAAGTACAAAATTGTCCCTTTATTTGAGCCCGAAAAGAGAAAAAACAGGCATAATACCTCGGAATTAAGATTTAATAGTAACTTTGGATGTGAAACTCAACTACTCGAATTATTCGAGTAGTTGGTAGTGAGGGAAAACGTAGGCAAATCCATGAATAAAATGAAGAAAGCATTTTCCATTCTCATAATCCTGGTGTTATCATTGAACGCAAAGGCTGTTCCTGATAAACTATTTGTGGGCAACGCTGTTAAGACCGTTCTCCGTGATACAAACTTACTCAAAAGTCTCACTGCTGATATGAAGAATCCTTCTATCTTTGTTGATGGAAAGAAATGTTTCAATTTTTTCTTTTTACCAAAGAATTTAAGCGATCTGGCAGATCAGATTGATGTGGATGCGATAGACTCTCTTTGTTTCGATAAGGGATTTTATTCAAAACCTTATTCTTTTGCAATTCCAAATATTGGCGCGATTAAAATCATATTCAAGAAGGATGCCCATCCTACACTGGTGCCATTTGAAGTGTCAGATCCTTGGCCTTCATTTATTACTCATGGGCGTAACTTTGCTACGTGGATTGATTCCACCGGCTTATATAAGGACACGGTGATTGTTGCAGATTATATCACTGCTTCGTTTATCATCGGTAAGGACG
>JAQUZH010000141.1 GCA_028691445.1 Bacteroidales bacterium
TCCGTCGCCGATCGGTAAAGCGGAGGTCATCCATTCAGTTGCCGGTGTTCTATACCACAACGACAACTTGGATTGCGGTGCAGGAGCAGTGCCAGTGAGTTCGGCTTCCGCCAAAGCCAGTACCCCCATCGAAGAAGGCAATACAAACTCCAACGGGTTATTCACATCAGCAGCATCCCATTCACCCAGTTGTCTTCCTGAACCAGCCCCACCAAACTGGTTCATACAGGTCGTTTGACCGGCACGTTGCAATTCCCAAGCAGGAGCATAGGTACCATTGGTCGTCGCGATAATTTTAAACTTAGCCGAAGAAGCAGCATTGGTAGTGAAACGCGAAGCCGTTGAAGAAAAAGTAATGGATCGTCCATTTTGACTAGTAATCACATACGCATTGGCGCTGCCGGTCACCATCCAGAGTTGCGCTTTGTTTCCAGCCGTAGCCTTCTGCGTCATCAGAATAGCACCGTCGCCCATGTCCTGAAGCACAGCGCCCCCATTCTTAAACTTAATATAATACCACACAGTATCTGTCTCGGTACTGATCACCGGCATAGTCTGCGCTTTGAGTCCCTCAAAGGAAAACAAGATCGCCCATAGGAGAAAGAATAGTGTTTTCTTCATGTACATAGTTCTTTAGATAGGTTATTGTATTATTTCGGATCTGAGCGCAAATGTAGTAAAACCAATGTGAATCACGCTATTTCGATCCGATTAATTGGTATTATCGCTGATTTACACTACTTTTGTGGATTCAAACTGAGACTACATAATGGAAACAAACGACATGATATTCGGCATCCGCGCCGTGATAGAAGCTATCGAAGCTGGAAAAGAGATTGATAAGATTCTCGTTAAAAAAGATATGACAAGCGATCTCTCGCGCGAACTGTTTGAGACTATTCGGGGAACGAATATCACTGTGCAGCGCGTTCCTGTGGATCGTATCAACCGGTATACCAAAAAGAACCACCAAGGTGTGATTGCTTTTCTGCCGGCTATCTCATATGCTTCGTTGGGCAATATTGTGCCGACCTTGTTTGAAGAAGGTAAAACTCCTCTGATCTTGATACTTGACGGCATTACCGATGTACGCAACTTTGGTGCCATAGCCCGTACGTGCGAGTGTGCCGGCGTGCACAGCATTGTCATTCCTAAGAGTGGAAGCGTGACGGTGAGCGGAGATGCGGTAAAGACGTCAGCCGGTGCGTTGATGACACTCCCTGTATGTCGTGAAAACTCATTGAAAGAGGCTCTTCGCTACCTGAAGAACTCAGGTTTCCGTATTATCGCGGCAACTGAAAAAGCGTCTGCTAACTATACAGATGTATCATATACCGATCCGGTTGCGATCATCATGGGTGCAGAAGACACCGGAGTTGCTCCTGAACATCTCAAAATGTGCGACGACTTGGTTTCCATCCCACAGTTTGGAAAGATCGGTTCGCTGAATGTTTCTGTTGCGGCCGGCGTCTTGATCTATGAGGCAGTACGCCAGAAACGTCTGGAAAATTTGTAAGTATCCTTTATAAAAAAGGCTCTTTTTTCCCCCTAAAAAAAGGCGGGGTATCAAAAAAACGGTTATCTTTGTCACTGAAGTCTGGTGGTCAGTCTCTGAGACTACCCCAGTATTGTTAATATAAAGAAAAGTTATTCTATAGAGAGGTCGATGCGAATCGCCCTCTTTTTTTATACTCGCTTTCGTCCGCTGTAGTCTCTTCCTGTTATTCTTTGTTACGGGAAACAACCGTTGCTTGATCAGGGGAAATAAGTGAAGCTGTCTTATACTGACATAGGTCGACACATTAAAAAAAATAAAACTCCGGAAAGATATACGGTTAAAAGCAAAAAGTTTTCCCCTAGTTTCGGGCAAAACTATGGGAAAACTTTTCAAGGGTTTTGGACCGTTTTTTGGACAGCAATAAACGTCACCACCGATTGTCATAAAGGTCACCTCTGTTCGTCTTTGCGGGCTTGACCCACAATTTCCTCACTTGCCAGTCACTGTACGAATAGCTCTCCTGTTTCTGTGTAAGTTCATAAAGTTGCAAGAGTCAAACGATCGGGATGCTGGAATGACTGCATAAAAAAAGTCTTCTGTTCGTTTGTATCCAAACGAACAGAAGACTTTATCCTATTTCCCGGTTATTTCACCAGAATCTTGACTGTTTGACGTTGCATTCCACCCTCACCGTGTACGGTCAGAATACCGTAATAGATGCCGCTCGTCAGACCCGGATTGCTGTATCTGAAGTTGTTTACTCCCAGTTCGCAAGGCAAACCGGCCACACTGTCCATCATACGTCCGTCGGTATTGAAGATCGACAAACTCACAGACTGAGTGGATGAAGCCAGGCTATAGGTAAAGATTGTTTCATCTTCAAATGGATTAGGAGCATTGATGAGTGGTTGATCCACAACGACCTCTTCAATTTCCTCATCGGTCAGCAATTCGACACGACGTAAAGAAGCATTGTCCACATCAATCCATGACGCACCGGCATTGGTGCCCTTGAAACCGATCTGAACAGCTCCATTGACGATCACAGTAACGCTTACCCTTGTAAATGTACCGTTGACAGCCGATGCACCGATGGTAGCCTGCACCTCTGAATCATCCTCTGACGTATCTTTGGCATACATGACAAAACCACCGCTGCTACGCACATAGGCGGTCATTACATACTTTCCGTAAGGAAGAGCACCGATAAACTGCTTCATATCGAGCGTCAAATCAGAGCTATTTTGAACATGCGCATAATTACCGGCCAAAGGACTATTCGTATTCAGAATCGTCTTTGAAGTAACTTCAGTAGGATCCGTGCTCACCGTCCAGTTAGTCAGTCCTGTTTCAAAAGTTCCGTTCTTCAACAGATTATCCTTTTCAATATTTTCTTCCAATACCCATTGTTGATTCACATTGGTCGCTGCCTGATAGGTGTATTGAATCACCGGACCTTTGTCTTTCGTCTTACCCGAGTTATCCAGTCCGAAGGCAGTCAAACGACTGCGGATTCCATAGGTACCGCCGGTTAAAGGCAACAATTCAAACTGCTGTCCGTAGTCAATCGCACTCACGTCATTGGATTGGAAAAGCTGTACACCCAGAATTTTGTACGAACGTACGTCAAGCACTTTTCCCGTTTTCACGTTGGTAAAGACATACGCCATACTGTCGCTTGTCAAGGAAACTCTCCACAGCTGTGCATCATCCGTTGTAGAAGCAGTGTACTGCCAAACGACATCACCATCTGCGGTACCGGAAGGTTGAAGCACCATACCTGTGTTTTTGTTTTTGATCTTGTAATAACCTCCATCACTGATTTGCTTGAGTTCACCGGTTACATTACGGCCGGGAACCTCCTTCAGATACCAGAACTGAGACTTTGTTCCGGCACGTTTGCGTACCAGTACCGGACGCGTACCGGCTGTCGTTGTTGTCAGATAAAGATCTGGATTATTGACATTGCGAATCATATAACCCGGGCCATCACCATAGGTAAACTCCCACAACTGCCAAGACTTTTTGTCTGCCGACTTAAAGGCTCCCACACGAAGCGTATCACTATCAGCAGCCAGAGAGTCAACCATCAGACAGAGATTTGAGTTATCGGAAGGATTGATATAGAACTGGTACTTCGAATTACTCACATACTTAATCTTGAACTTATCAAACATGTCGCCGGTCACCTCTAAACCCAGCTTTGAAGAGAAGCTCTTGCTATCCGGAAGGTAGGTCATCGTACCCTGCGACAAGCCGTTCATCAGACGGTAATTGGTATAGCTTGCACCAAGAGTCGGTTTGACAGAATCTTTCTTCGAACGGATTGTCACTTTGAAAGTGATGCGCGAAGAGTCGCCCGTGGCTGCCGAGATCTCAGAGATATCCAAACCGCCAAAGCTGCCATTCTGAAGAGCACTTGAAGGATCTGTATAGTCGTTGATCGCAGTACGTCCGACACCGGTCGCAGCAGAGAAATGAGCCTTCGAGAGATCACCTCCACTACCCATGGTACCACCCGGACGTAACATAAATAATTCATCTTTGTACGCACCATTCTGTGTACCCGAATAACGCGTATCAATACGGTAAGCGATCAATCCATTACCCGGGACATTACCTTCATAAAGACCTTTCTTCTGACGGTATTCCACCATAAAATAAGTCTTAGCGTCATAAGGAGAAGCAATCTTGAAGCAATTGCTATCAGGAGAAAGAACAGATTTCAAAGTATATGTACCCGATTCCGTTATCTCAGGAACATTGGGTAACCATATGTTTTGATATTTGTTTTTCTTGAAAGTCAGCGTATATACATTGTTATTGTTTTCCATCGGATCCCATCCAGTTACAGGATTTCCATTTGGATACATTTCATCATAGCGATAATAGTCGGGGTCACCCAGCGTATGGTTCAACTCGTGACAAATCACATTCTTATCCAACCAATCGCCAAAAAGTAAAATATAGTTTCCTATCTTTTTTTGTCCAGTCGTTGTATTTACATACGCATTGGTTGAATAAAGGCTCCATGCATGAGGCCACAATGTAGCTCCCCAAGTAGTTGAAGCACCAGCTATAATAAAACAAGCGTTATCCACATTACCATCATTATCTTTATCCACATTCATTCCATCAGGCAGAGGAGCATTCTCATTCCCCCACTCTACAGCTCTACGCAACAAACAGTGTTCGCGGTCTGCACCTTCTTTTGCCCAACTTGACTCAGGAACAGGAGGGTTTTTACCGCTATTCATATAAGCGCGGTCCATCTTATCTTCGTAGTACCTGATAGCACCTGTTGTAGGATCACCGCTCGGAATAAAATGAGCGGAAAAGCTGAAATTATTATAGGAGTTGGCTTCATAATATCCTTTTACAGAAGCTGTCGTTGATGATTTTGCGTTGTAAAGCGTATTGACCTCGGCATAGCTCTTGGAAAATTTATCGTTATCAGCCAGCTTAATATAATAGACAAGCACGTTCGTATTTCCAATCAGATAGGTCGAAGAGACAGCAACCTGTCCCATTGAGCGGGCAACAGTTCGGTTGGTGCCATCGGGCATCAGGTAAGGAGATGTCTTACGCAAATTTTCATAAGTCTCACCGGAGATCAATGAACCACTCTTCAGTTCGTCGACCTGTTTCGGATTAATTGTTCCGACCTTATACTTGGAAGCAATGAGATCTTTGCCTTCAGCACGCAGAGCATAGTAATAATAGCCATCTTCACCTTTTACAATGGAATAGCCATCAGCGTCATGGAGGTAATTAAAGAATTCATCACCGGATGCCAAACAATTCAGAATCTCTCCATTAGGAAGGGTCAGTTTGACGGGCATGTTTTTCAAAGGGGCTGCCATCAGCAGCAAAGGCATTAGCAGGAGAAAGAGAAACGAGAATAATTTCTTCATAACATCAAATTTTAAGTACAAATATCACATTAAGTAAATCATCTTGCAAAGATAGATAAAAGGTTTACAATCAATCTATCTTCCCTGTTTTTTTCCTCGCTTTATGAAAAATATACATTTGCAGACTCCAACAAAAACCTTATCTTTGTACCTTTATTGATAAACATATGGCACCAAACAGGCTCGCTGATTTTATACAGGAACATCTGAAAGATGATGTGCGCAAACTGGCACTCGATGCTTGCAAATATCCCGACACAGACATGAAGGAGGCGCTACGCCAGATTGCAGGAAGGCAACGCATTGAAGAGAAAGTGCCCACTTGGTATGCCAATAAAGTGATTCTCCTCCCCGACCATCTTCCCCTCGAACAATGTTCGTCCGAGTTGACCGCCCGATATAAAGCGTCGCTCATAAGTGGTGATACGCTGACCGATCTGACTGGCGGACTAGGCATTGACTGTTCCTTTCTTGCGGAAGGCTTTCGATCTGTAACGTATGTGGAAAGACAAGAAGAGCTTTGCCGGTTGGCTCGTCACAACTTTATGGTAATGGGACTGTCGCATATCGTGGTGAGAGAGGGCGACGGAGTGGATTATTTACACAACATGACTCCCTGTGACTGCCTCTTTCTGGACCCTGCGCGCAGAGACGGACAAGGAAAAAAGACAGTCGTTCTGGAGGATTGCGAACCGGATGTTACGTCTATCAAGAGTTTGTTGCTGGAGAAAGCGCCCACGGTAATGATCAAATTATCGCCGATGCTGGATGTCACGGCTGCTCTTCGCTCTCTCGTTCAGGTGAAAACAATGTATATCCTTGCCGTGCGCAATGAATGTAAAGAGTTGGTGGCCGTTCTGGAGCGCGACTTTACAGGCGAAGCCACGATCCATTGTGTGAACCTGCACAAAGAACTCCCAGCACAAGAGTTTGCGTTTACAGTCAAACAAGAGCACCTGGCAGAATGCCACTGGGCAACTTCGCTCAGGAAATATCTCTACGAACCGAATGCGGCTGCCATGAAAGCAGGAGCTTTTCGGACACTCTCTTCTTTGTTTGAGCTGGAGAAACTTCATCCCAACAGCCATCTCTACACATCCGACAGGTATGAAGCTTCCTTCCCCGGACGAATCTTCGAGATCGAAGAATGGTGCCCTATCAACAAAGTCAAGCAGTGTGCATCTCTAAAAGGTGTAACACAGGCCAATGTGGCAGTTCGCAACTTCCCTTTATCGGCTGAAGAACTAAAGAAACGGCTGAAACTCAAAGACGGAGGCGAGCACTATTTGTTTGGCACCACCACCTATGACAACCAAAAGGTATTAATCTGCACCAAGAAGGCAGTTGGTCTATAACCTGAGTCTATTATAAAAGTACTTTTTCACAAGGGTCAACAACTTCTGACAATACTCACTGTTTAAAGTAATCAGTTTGGGAGTGATGGCATGTTACAGTCTGTTGAGTGATGGCCTGAAACCAGGCGGGTTTATTGTTTACCTCATTGCGATCAGATGGCGATACAACTCTATCAAACGATTTTTTGTCAGATAAAGCGATTGTGCTGATCTTCTGTTTGTTTGCATTGTTCC
>JAQUZH010000005.1 GCA_028691445.1 Bacteroidales bacterium
GATAGCCACCTTCCGGAAGTTCAAACATCTCGGAAAAAGTGGTTGTATGTGTTCCTTTGTTGTTGTGCTCAGATATCGACTCGGTGCGTAGTGCAAGATCCGGAAAGATCGCATTGATGAAGGTGCTTTTTCCGACGCCGGAATTACCCGATACGAGAGAGACTTTTCCCTGAAGTGTTTTTCTTGCTTCTTTGACACTTTCAGGATCAATAGCAGAGATACAAAGACAGGGATATCCGATTCCCTCATACAGGTTAACCAATGCTTTCATGTAGTTTGTTTCCCATTCGTCATACCGGTCAGTCTTATTAAAGAGCAACACAGCAGGTACCCGGTAGGCTTCACTGGTTGCTAGAAATCGATCAATAAAGACCGTATTGGTTTCCGGATGATTGATGGTCACAATCAGAAGAACCTGATCCAGATTGGCCGCGAGAATATGAGATAATTTGGACAGATTGGATGCTTTACGCACGATATAGTTGCGTCGATCCTCGATGTGAGTGATGTATGCACTCCCTTCCGCCGCTCCTTCTATCTGGACACGGTCACCCACGGCAACAGGATTTGTGCTTCTAATTCCTTTTAACCGGAAGTTCCCTTTAATTTTACATGACACAACAGCACCATCGTCACATTTGACTTGATACCAGCTCCCTGTATTTTTAATTACTAATCCATTCACGTGCAGCAATAGTTTGGTAAAAAATCCACCTGCACATAGGTGCAAGTGGAAATAAACTTAGACGGTCATAATCTCTTTTTCTTTTGCAGCATAGATATCGTCCAGCCGCTTGATGTATTTATCATGGATCTTTTGCACATCCATTTCAGCATCTTTCTCTGCATCTTCCGGCAGACCTTCCTTTATGGCTTTCTTCAGGTTATCAATACAATCGCGACGGGCGTTACGTACACTCACTTTTGCATTTTCGACTTCTTGCTTTGATTGTTTAAGCAATTGTTTGCGTCGGTCTTCGGTAAGAGGAGGGATGGACAAGCGGATGATCTCACCGTTGTTGTCAGGCGTAATACCAATGTCTGAGTTTTGGATCGCTTTCTCAACCTCTTTCAACATTTTCTTTTCCCACGGTTGAACAATGATTGTACGACCATCAGGAGTTGAAATGGTAGCAACCCCACTCAGAGGCGTCATGCTGCCATAATAATCAACGTGGATAGGATCCAGAATGCGGGCATTCGCTTTCCCTGCTCGAATATGAGCCAGAGAGTCATCCAAATGTATGGTGGCCATTTCCATCATATCTTCTGCTTCGAGCAGAAATGTCTTTACATCGGGTGTCATAGCTTTAATTAATTGTTTGTTATTAGTATTAATCTATTATTTCGTGATTAGTTATGAACGAGTGTTCCGATCTTTTCTCCTTTGATAACCTTCAGGAGGTTGCCGGGCGTATCCATATCAAACACAATGATTGGAAGGTTGTTTTCCTTACACATCGTCGTGGCGGTCAGATCCATCACTTTCAATCCTTGTACATAGATTTGATCATACGTAATCTCATCATACTTTGTTGCGGTTGGGTCTTTTTCCGGATCGGCTGTATAAATGCCATCCACCCGGGTGCCTTTAAGCATGACATCGGCTTCTATTTCGATGCCGCGCAGCGACGAACCGGTATCTGTCGTAAAGAAAGGATTGCCGGTACCCGCAGAAAGAATTACGACTGCGCCCTGTTCCATCTCTTCGATTGCTTTCCATTTGCTGTAAAACTCTCCAATCGGTTCCATGCGGATAGCCGTAAGTACCTTTGTTTTTATTCCCTTAACAGTAAGCGCCGAACTGAGCGCCAAACTGTTAATCACAGTAGCCAGCATGCCCATCTGATCTCCTTTTACACGGTCAAAACCTTTTGAGGCACCACTTAATCCGCGGAAGATGTTTCCTCCTCCGATGACGATACCGATTTGCACTCCCAGGTTTGAGATCTCTCTGATCTGCTCTGCATACTCATTCAGACGCAGTTCGTCGATACCATATTGTTTGTCGCCCATCAGCGATTCACCGCTGAGCTTTAGTAATATTCTTTTGTACTTCATCGTTTGAAATCATTCAAATTGGTTGTTAAAGATGCGAAATTAGCAAATTCAGATGAATAATCTTCTGTTTTGCACTGTGAAAGGCTCTTTTTATTTGTCATCCGTTATAACAGAAACCTCTTTCGTCCGGTTTTGAATCACCTTTGCACCTTTGGGCACATTCTTTGTGACCCAAATATTGCCGCCAATACTGGCACCTTCTCCTATTGTAATTCTTCCCAGGATAGTCGCATTGGAATAAATGATCACGTTGTCTTCCAGAATCGGATGACGGGGAATTCCCTTAATCGGTTTTCCCTCTTCGTCCAGCGGAAAACTCTTTGCACCCAATGTGACTCCCTGATATAATTTTACGTTTTTGCCTAAGATTGCCGTCTGACCAATAACCACGCCGGTGCCATGATCAATCGTAAAATGCTCGCCGATGACAGCACCTGGGTGAATGTCAATACCTGTTTCACTGTGCGCCATTTCCGTTATCATACGGGGTATCAGCGGCACTCCCAACTCTTGTAGTTTATGTGCCATTCGATAGTTACTTATGGCACGGATAGCCGGATAGCAGAATATGATTTCCTCATAGCTCTCTGCCGCAGGGTCGCCATTGTAGGCGGCTTCCACATCTGTGCCTAAGAGTCGGCGGAGTTCTGGCAGATATGCGATGAACTTCATGGCAATCTCTTTCGCTTTATGCCGATTCTCGTTGTTATCCTGGCATATATCGCAATTCCTTTTGCTATAGCAGATACCGGCAAGAATCTGCTCCGTCAGGAGCGTTTGTAGATTGTCAATATTTACACCGATGTGATACTGAATCGTGTTTTTATTTACCATAGGATCACCAAAGTAACCCGGGAAAATAATGGCACGAACCAACATGACAATCTCTTTCAAAACACTACCCGAAGGAAGAGGTTCGCCCCCTTTGTGAGAAAGATATAAATCACCATATGAACCAAACTCTGAAAGTTCTTTGATCGTTCTTTTGGTTATGTCAGAATCGTTACTCATACTCTGTTTTTTATAATAAGAGAGGCAAAGATACGAAATCATTTTGTATCTCTTAGAAGGATAGGTTTGTTTGTTTTTATTACTTTTGTCGTTTCACCTAATTATTGATATGATTATGAATAAACGATTCAGACTGGGATTGCTGTTATTATCAGCCGTTCCGGCTCTATTACAGGCCTCTGACGAAGCAAGGTTGTTACGCTTTCCTGCAACGAATGGGAATGAGATAGTCTTTTCGTACGCAGGCGATTTGTATAAAGTGGCTTCGGCCGGTGGTGAAGCGCAGCGCCTCACCTCGCATGTGGGTTACGAAATGTTTCCCCGTTTTTCTCCCGACGGCAAGACCATTGCTTTCACCGGACAATACGATGGTAACACCGAAGTTTACTCCATGCCCTCTACGGGAGGCGAACCTCTTCGGGTCACCTATACCGCAATGAATGAACGCGACGATCTTGGTGATCGGATGGGTCCGAATAATATCGTAATGACCTGGACACCCGATGGGAAGAGCATCGTATACCGTAATCGAATCAGTGAAGGCTTTACCGGACTGCTCTACTCCGTTTCACCGGAGGGCGGTTTGTCGCAAGTTATTCCATTGCCGGAAGGAGGCTTTTGCAGTTACTCCCCCGACGGCAAACTGTTTGCCTACAACCGTGTCTTCCGTGAATTCCGTACCTGGAAGTATTACAAAGGAGGAATGGCTGATGATATCTGGATCTATAATGAGCAAACAAAGAAAACAGAGAATATCACCAACAATATTGCGCAGGATATCATGCCAATGTGGATTGGTGACGAAATATTCTTCATCTCTGACCGCGACCGGATCATGAATATGTTTGTGTATAATACAAAAACCAAACAGACGGGGAAGGTGACAAACTTTACGGAGTATGATGTGAAGTTTCCGAGTAGTAATGGCTCGTCGATTGTGTTTGAGAACGGTGGTTATATTTACAAGCTAGATCCGGCAACCAGAAAAGCAACGAAGGTAAATATCACCTTGACATCCGATCATATTTATGCCCGTGATCAGGTAAAGGATGTTTCCAAAAATATTACATCCGCCAGCATCTCTCCGGCAGGTGAAAGAGTTGTAGTCACAGCGAGGGGAGAGGTGTTCAACCTACCTGCTGATAAGGGTGTTACCAAAAATTTGACCCGTACTCCCGGTGCACATGAGCGAAATGCGCAATGGTCGCCTGATGGTAAGTCTATTGTCTACATCTCTGACGCGACAGGTGAAACCGAACTTTATCTTCAAAATGCCGGGGGAGGCGAACCGGTACAACTGACCAAAAACAACGATACGTATATCCGTTCATTCCAGTGGAGTCCCGATGCTTCCAGTATCTTCTATACGGATCGGAAGAACCGTATCAATCAACTGGATGTAAATAGTAAAGAGGTGACGCTTGTAAAGCAGGATCCTGCCGGTGAATTTGGTGATGTATCTATCTCTTCTGATGGGGAATGGCTGACTTATAGTCGTTCTGCCGAGAATGATTACAGTATTGTGTATCTCTATAATCTGCAACAAAAGCGCGAATACCCTGTAACCGACAAATGGTACAGTTCAGGCAATCCTGTCTTCAGCACGGATGGTAAGTACTTGTTTTTCACTTCCAACCGCGACTTCAATCCGACCTATGGCTCCTTGGAGTGGAATCATGTGTACAATGACATGTCTGGCATATACTTCGCGCTGTTGTCCAAAGATACCCCTTCCCCTTTTCTGGGCAAGGATGATGTGGTTGCTGTTGTGAAGGAAGAAGTGAAGAAGGACAACAAAGAAGAAAAGGCAACTGAAAAGCCGGCGTCTGAACTGAAGTTTGATCCCGATGGTGTTTTTGAACGAATCATCCGTCTGCCGGGTTCTGGCAATAGTACCTACTACTCTGATGGAAAGAAAGTCTATTACTCCGGACAAGGAGGTACCAAGATGTACGATCTTGAAAAACAAAAAGAGGAACTGATTGCCGAAGGAGCTAGCATGTCTGTCGATTACAGATCCAAGAAAGCGCTCTTTTTCAAAGGGGGTTCCATCTATGTAATGGATATCCCTTCAGGAAAAGCCGATCTGAACAAAGAGGTTAATACCTCCTACATGAAAGCTACCATTGATTATCCCAAAGAGTGGGCTCAGATCTTTGATGAGGCATGGCGCCAAATGCGCGACGGCTTTTACTCTGAGACAATGCACGGTGTGGATTGGAAAGCTATGAAAGCCAAATATGCCGTACTCCTCCCGTATGTGAAGACCCGTTTGGATCTGAACTATGTGATTGGGGAGATGATCAGTGAACTTTGTTCCGGTCATGCTTATTTTAACCCGGGTGAGACCGAACGTCCGGATCGTATCCAGACAGGATTGCTCGGTGCTGAAGTGTCACGTGATAAGAGTGGATTCTTTCGCATTGAAAAGATTATTCAGGGAGCATCCTGGAGTAAGTCGCTCTTTTCGCCACTCACCGAACCTGGTATACATGCGAAGAAAGGGGATTATATCATCGCCATTGATGGCATTTTGACAAACAGCGTGAAGGATATGTATTCGCTGTTGGTAGGAAAAGCAAATGTGCCCACAGAGATTACATTAAATAGCACAGCAGCTGAAAAAGATGCCCGCAAAGTAGTGATTACTCCAATTGCTGATGAATACGCTTTATATCACTATAACTGGATACAGGATAATATCCGCAAAGTCTCCGAGGCTTCAGATGGCAAGATAGGATATATCTATATTCCTGACATGGGCGTGGATGGATTGAATGAATTCTCCCGTTACTTTTATCCACAGATTGATAAAGAAGGACTCATCATTGACGACCGTGCCAATGGGGGAGGCAATGTCTCTCCGATGATTCTCGAACGTCTCTCCCGTGAAGTGTATCGGGCGACCATGCGTCGTGGGTCTGACCGGATTGGCAAAGTACCGGGTGCCACACAAATCGGACCGAAAGTCTGTCTGATCAATAAATATTCTGCCTCTGACGGCGATTTGTTTCCATGGGGCTTCCGTGCGTTGGGATTAGGGAAGTTGATTGGGACACGTACCTGGGGAGGTATCATTGGTATCAGTGGTTCGCTTCCGTATATGGATGGATCTCAATTGCGTGTGCCGTTCTTTACCAGCTATGATGCAAAGACAGGTGAGTGGATTATAGAAAATCATGGAGTAGATCCGGATATTCTCATTGACAATGATCCCGCAAAAGAGTGGGCAGGTGAAGATGAGCAATTGAACCGTGCTATTGAAGAAGTCAAAGCACAACTGAAGGATCGCAAACCGTTGCCTCCAATACCAGCTCCAAGAGACTTTAGTAAGTAATTATTTCAAAATCGGGTAGGAGAAAACAAAAGTAGGAGAAAACTACTTTTGTTTTCTCCTACCCGATTGGTACCATGCTGACAGTTTGGAGTGATTTAATGACATGCCGCAAAAGGTGATATAACAGCAATAAATCCCAATTATTTTGGTTTGATAGTTGATATCATAAGCACATCTCAGGAATTTTATTTTTCTTGCACTATCTTTGTCGCAAATATGAATTAACAATCTAATTAGTAGTGTCCGTTATGAATGATCTGTTTGAAAACACAGAATGGGGCGTGGTACATCCAAAGGAAGTAAAATCAATAAAAATTATTGCTCAAAAAGATAAAATTCTCAGCAAGGAACAACGAACGTTTAACCGTCTTACTAGTCGGATTAGTAATCTGCAGAATGAAATTGTTTCGGAGAAAGAAAAGTGTGAAAGATTGCTCACGCTTTATTCTGAGAAAATGCCTCATCTCGAGAAACAAATTGCGGAGAGTCAAATAAAACTCGCTAAGATAATTAGCGGCTCTACCCAATCAATAAAGTATGGCAAAAGGCAGTTGGAGGATATTGAATGTGTGATTCTCAACCTCTTTGATGAGGCTTTTACTGTCATCGAACCGGATGAAGAAACAGAACTCTTGTACAATCAATGGGCGGAGGTCAGCTATCAGGAAGAAAAAGAGGAGCAGATGAAGGAGATGAGACAGATGATGGAAGATCTGTTACGTTATGAGATGGGAGTGGATATTGACCTGTCGGAATTAGAAGATTCACCGGAATCTTATGCCAGCTTTCAACAGAAGGTACGTGAAAAAATGAGTGAACAAAAACAACAGGAGGACTCTCGCTCCGCCAATCGAAAGAAGAGCAAGAAAGAGTTGGAAAAAGAACTTCGCAAGAGTCAGGAGGAAGCCATAAAGTTGAAAAGTATGCGCAACATCTATATCTCTCTGGTAAAAGTGCTTCACCCTGATACTGAAACTGATCCATTAGAGAAAATGCGCAAAGATGAGTTAATGAAAAAAGTGACGGTTGCTTATAATGAAAAAGATCTCACGACGTTGTTGAAGCTCGAAATGGAGTGGGTTGCTTCTGAAGCTCACAACCTCGACTTGATGACCAAAGATAAACTTAATATTTACATTGCCTCGCTCAAAGAGCAGGTGGCAGAATTGGAAAACGAAAAAAAGTCGATCTGTATGCATCCACGATTTCAACCTATAATGCATTATGCCCGATTTACGGAAAGTCTGGCGATGAATAAGATTAATAGTGCCATTAGTGATTGCAAAATGAAAATGAAAGTTACTGAAGAGGTACTCAGTCTTGTTGCGCAACCTAATCCAAAGAAAAATATTATTGAATTTGTAAATCAATCAATGAAACTATTCGATCAACGTAGCTTCATGACTGATTTCGACATCTTCTCTCCGTTTTAACCATCAAGATAATAATAAGCAAAGCGGCACCTGTGCGTCAATCCTTTCATCCTTCTGAATGGATCCACGCACAGGTATCGTTTTTATTGAAAGAGAGCCTGGAGTTTGTCCGCATTAATGGCTGTTGCCGGATGGAAGGAAGTGCCTGCCATGTATCTCTTCAAACTATACAAAAGCTGTCTTGCCTCCGGACGTTTATCCGCATCTGTCAGTAAGTCTGCCCCTGAAATAAGCAGGAAGCCTTTTCCTACCTTCACCTCAAAAATCAATCCCAGCGGACGGTTTGTAAACCAATCGTCAATAAGACGAACAATTGGCTTCAGTTCCAGCGCAAAGTCTGATAATAAGATTGCATTCGAGTGACTCATTGCATCCCACCATTGCCAGTTTCTGTGATATTCTGTTGGAAAATCAGCCAGTGCAGGATGTTTTGGGTCGCAGAGGATTCCCAACGTATGTGGTGCCTGCCCATTTGTCCACGAAGTATTCCAAAAGATACTGGAGAAACCCACGGCAACACTTCCACCTTTCTCCTCCTTTACACTTCCTTTTGTGATTGTCAGTAATACTTTGCCCCCTTTGTTCAGTGTTTCAATTGCCTTGGCATCCAGTTTCTGAGTCACCAATGTTTCACTCTTGACTTCCGGTAGGGTCGAGGGGTATACCCAGATATCCCAGCTGTTTTCTGCGTTTTCTACAGAAACAATCAGCCGGAGTACGACAGCTTTGGTTATTCCTGATAGACTCTGCCTGATGACTCCAAGCTGAGTACCATTCCCGATTGGAATCTCTGTTTTAGCCAGTGTTCCTTGAGCAATAACTGTATTTGATGCATCTACCAGTTTCCATGCAGGAACCACATCATTCAGTGCTTTCTCTCCGAAGTGGGAGATTTCTACCGAAGCAGTCAGAGTTTCGTTTGAAAGGTAAATCATTTTTGGCAAACGCACTAAAGGTACCGTTGCATTACAAAAACGGCTATATTCTTGAGGAGTGATATACCCTTTCTCTTTCCAGAAAGGATTCAAGACACCGACCAATGCTGTTCCCTGACCCGGAAAGTCGTGCAGATCCAGCAACTGGAAGCCACCAAATCCTGGTGTGCGTAGAGCCGCCTCAATGTCCGCTTTGTAACAAAGCGCCTGGAGTTTGCCGGAAGCCAGCAGAAAGCTGTCAGCCAGTTGTGCCATATGATTTTCCTTCAGCGTTTCTTTGAATATTTCAAAGTTTCTGGCTTTCATGACCCCGTCATACTGCGCTATCTCTTTGAAATCAGGATAGACACACCATTGTCCGATTTCATGGCTCACTGTTGGTTTGCCGTTATCAGGTAGTTTGCTTGTCCAGTCGTAGTCTGATCTTGGAGGTTGAGCGTTAATGACACTTTTCTGTTGCTCTCCCCATTGCTGGATACGCGGTGCGGGTGTGCTGTTAAAGTCACTCTCGGGAAGTATCGGCCAGCCGGCACCGGTAGAGTAGAGACGGCGTGAATCTTTCATTTTCCAGTACGTATCAAATTCTGCCAGCCATTTATCCGATCCTTTGCCCGACGGTTCATTTCCATACAGCATCATACAGAAGGAAGGGTGATTACCAAAGGCATTGACAATACGTTCACTCTCTTCATGGATGAATTTATCCAATGGTTTACCATCACCGATAGTTGCTCCGTCATTCGCCCACGATGAACATTCGATATGCAGGTACAGACCGATCTTGTCCGCTGCTTCAAAGGCTGCTTCCGGAGGGCACCAGGAGTGAAACCTGAAATGGTTGAGGCCATGCGCTTTGGCTACTTTGTAGATATCCATCCAGAATTGCCTATCTGTTGAAGGATAACCGGTCTTTGGGAAAATAGCGCATTCCAGCGTGCCTCTCAGCATCGTTGGTCTGCCGTTAATGGTAAACTGAGTGCCTTTGGTCTTGAACTCACGCATACCGAATGTCACTTCTTTGGCATCCTTTCCTTTTCCGGAAGCCAAACTGACCCCCATCTTATAGAGATTTGGATGAAACTCATCCCAAAGCATTGGATCACTTCCCATCGGATAATACAGCTCAATCTCTTTGGTCGTATTATCCACGAATACTTTTGTGTCCAAAGCAGTCAGTTTCTGACCGCTCTCTGCCAGCTGAGCCTGTAAACTGATGGTTCCATTTATCTTCTTGCCGGTACTATTATTCAATGTAATCCGGACTTTCACCTTCTTGTCAGCAAGGTTTGGATAGACTTTTACATCCGACACGAAGAATGAAGGAGTAGCCTGAAGTTCCAGTTTGCCCACCATCCCATTCCAGTTTGTCTGCGTGTGGTCCGTAATGCTACTGGAGTTTGGGCCTACATTGATCTCTTTCACTCTGTTATCCACACGAACCGTGATTGTGTGTTTCCCGGGCACCAGCCATTGAGTCAGATCATAGCGATGAGGAGCTCCCAACGCATTTTGCATACCCGCTTCCTTTCCGTCAATCCAAACCGATGTTTCCCAATGGCAACGCTCCAGAAATAGCTGAATGGCTTTACCTTTCCAATCGGCTGGAATAGTGACCTCTTTCTGATACCAGGCTGCTCCCACATAGTATTTGATGGGTTGTAAAAAGAAAGGAACTTTGATATTGTCCGGTTGACGAAACTTCTCATATCTGGGAATTGTAAAATAAGAAGCATCATTCAGTGTGCCTGTCCAAGGATTTTTGAGCGTTATGTCATCTCCTTTCCCATTGGTCGTCATCGAGCCGGGTAGGTTTACTTTGTCCGCCAGAGGCTGATTATACCATTTCTCCTGTACCCCTTTATCCTCCCGGTCAATGGCAAAGCGCCATTCTCCGGATAAATCAATATTAGCTTCACTCTTCTTTGCGCTGACCGGCATCAAAGCCATCAGCATCAGACATGTTACAATCAAATTTCTAATCATGTTTTCCCTTTTTGTATTGTTACTCTTATAGCAAGCTACTTCTCATAGCCATAATTCCCTGATGATTGGGGTCCAACGCAGCCGCTTTGTTCAGCAGTTCCAGTGCTTTTACCTTGTTTCCCACTCCCTGCTGGCCCAGTGCCATCATATAATTGCAGTGGATCCTGTTTCGCAGGTTCAGATCATCGTCCCAAATCAATAGATCGGGGAGTGATACAGCGAAATAATCCATCTTTATGGTGTCGTTCAAATGCTCTTCCCCGTAGTTGATTAACCGCACGAACCGGTTTGATGCTTCCTCCTGACGCCCTAGTTTCAGTAGGGACAGTCCTTGATAATAGATCTTGTCCGGTTTCTGATCATTGTAGTATATAGCTGCCGCGGGTTCTGTGTTTCCGTCTTTTGCCAGCAACCAATAAGATACAGCTTTCTCCTGATCTCCCATCGCTTCATAAGCACATCCCAGGTAATAAAGGAAGTCATTCTCCTGCGCATTAAATAGTTTCCCTTCGCCCAGATGATGAGGATAGATCAGACACTCTTCCAACAATCCGATGGCTACTGCATTATTGCCGGACTGAAGTGCCTGTTTGGCCAGTTCCATGCGGGCAATCTGATACTGTGTACTCACTTTGCCTTCCCCACCTTCCCAAGGATGAAATTGATGCCCATCGAGCCTCTCTTTTGCTTCCTGATATCGTCCCAATTGATTCAGTAACGTAATTACTTCCAGATAAAGATCGTCACGCTGTTCCACCAAGTCGTAGTATTTCTCCAGGAAAGCCAGCCGGTCTGCGTGCGGACGATGGATCCGTTTGTACAACTGGTCGAGCTCCATCAGTATGCGGGCATCGTTCGTATCCAGCGAAAATGCCCTTTCCAGACAATCGACAGCCTCTTCCATCTTTCCCTGCTTATTGAAATATCCCAGCGACAGGTTGCGGAGTACGGTTGGAAACGTATTATCCAGCTTAGCGGATAATTCCCAGTTGGCTATTGCCTCCTGATACTGACGTTTGTCATACCAAAGATTGCCGAGATAATAAGGTGCCTTTGCATCCGTTGGATTCTTTTCCTTTGCATATTCCAAAGCAAGAATATCCTCCAGCCGGTTTGGAAAACAATAGTCCGGTGCATGAGCAGCCGCTTTTGCAAAACTGTCTGCCGCCTCCTTTTTGTCTGTTAGGCTCTGTGCCCGGGCCAGGTAATACCAGGTCATCGGAGTGGTCTCAATCTGAGTCGCAACATGCCATACCTTTATAGCTTCCTCCTGAAATCCGGCGGCTACATAATCCAATGCAATCTCATCATAATTAGAAGCCTTGCCGTGCATCAGTTCATTCATCAGAGCAAGAGGCTCTTCGTTTCCGGTCAGCAGATACTTTTCAAACAAACAGCCGTAATTGAAACGATCAATCAGTAACGATTCATCGATCAAAGCCAATGCCTCCTTTTCTCGTCCGGCTGCACGCAGGAGTGCAGTCTTCAGATGACGGGCACGGTGATTGTGTCCGTTACGAATCAAACTCTTCTCTATTTCTTCCAATGCATCCTCTATCCTCCCTTGTGAAGCGGAAATCTGTGCGCAACTAAAGTACCCCGCATCTTGCCAGGCAGCATTCCAGCACGCTTTAAAGAAAGCATCGTAAGCTTCTTCGTCACGACCCTGATATTTTAAAGAGAGTCCCAGATTGTATAGCGGTTCGCCGTCGTACGGATTTGGATTGCGCTGTAATTGCGTCTCGACAGCTTTTCGTAGAAAACGCTCCGCTTTGCTGAACTGTCCGCGACGAAGCAGCCAAAGTCCCATCGCATTATTGTTCTGTACATTACCCGGTTCCCGTTTCAATGCTTCCAGATAATAATCTGTCGGATTATAGGTCGCATGACGATACTGTTCCAGATGCAACCCCGTCAGATAAAGCTGCTCGATCGAAGGTGTCTCTTCCGGTGAGAGAGCTGCTTTTGCAGATTCAGGAATAGGTTTGGAGTCGTTCTTCTCCGGTTTCCAATCCAAGACGAGTTTTCCTTGAGGGTTATAAATAGCAAGAGAAAGTTCGTCCATCCGGCATCCCTTCCTCTCAATTTCTTTTTCATAGACCTCCTCCGGAGTAAGAGTCTGTTCATCTTCCAGCAAGAAGACCTCTTTGCCAGACAATACAATCTGCAACGATTGCTGAGAAGTAGCAAAGAGTTTGAGGCAAACCTTTCCGCCTTCCACTTCAGTTATATTCAGCAATAAATCTTTACTTGCATTCTTGACAATACCCAATTCGCGGTAGGGGAGAAAATACTGCGTAAAACACTTCTCCTCATACGGCTGCAACCAGGAGAAGTCCGGTTGATTGTCCGTATAAATCCCCGCCATCAATTCGATATAAGGACCATTATTGTCTGTCAGATTCCGATCCCAAGCCCGGCCGAAATCCCCATTTCCCCACGTCCATTGCTTCTTGCCCGGTGAAACGTGATGGTTTGCCACATGCAACACTCCTGCCCGTGTATCATTCTCATAGCCACCCACAAAGTTGAAACGGCTTTGAATAGCCATGTATGAAGTTGGCACCGGGATATTCTTGTAATTAGATATATCCACACCGGCAGAATAATCCATCTTATAATACGTACCCGTAGCAATAGGAAATGTTGAGACATCCCGTTTACCGTGGTCAAAGACCGCATTCACATCCGGTGGAAATACGCTTTGGTAATAATCATTGACGGCAACCGCAGGATTAGCCCACCACAGGAAAGTTTGTGGCATCGGGGTACGGTTATACAATTTGCCTTTAATCTCCAGAAAGGCAACGCTCGGTCTTAGCGTGAATCCCGCCATCCCCTTCTGGTGAAACATCTGTTCCATTTCGCTGACCCACACCGTCACACTGCCGTCCGCAAACTCCTCAATGTAACTGTCAATGCATTGAAATGTACTCGGACGATGGTGTTGAGGCCAGTTAAATTCAATACCTCCCGAGATCCAGGGACCAGTCAGTCCGACAAGTGCCGGCTTCACCACTTCATTGTAATAGATAAAATGACGCTGTTTGATCTTATCGTACGCCATCTGCACACGTCCACCCAGTTCAGGAAGAATCATCACCTTGATATATTCATTCTCCAGATAGATGGCATGATAGACCTTGTCCCTCTTTTCATCCGCAATCTTTTCTATCACCGGATAGGGATACACCACGCCGCTACTACCTTGATAGACTCTCTTTTCAAGAAAGATAGGATTCTTTTCCGGCTGACCTATTTCATAGGTTGGTATGATAACGTCTTCTTTCCAGGCTTTTACCATTTTGCTATTCATTTAATCAATTCTTTTTCCAATGTCTCCAATGATTTGCCTTTTGTCTCCGGCAATTCTTTTTGAATGAAGATAAATCCACCGATGCAGATCAAGCTATAGATCCAGAAGGTACCACTACTTCCCAAAAACTTGTTCAGCAAGGGAAATGTGTAGGTCAGCGTGAAACAACCTGCCCACAAACCAAAGGTGCAGACAGCCATGGCTACACCACGCACCGCATTGGGAAATATCTCAGAGAGTAAAACCCAGGTCACCGGACCGAGCGACATGGCATAGCAGGCGATAGCCATCACCACCAATACGACCATAAACCAGCCGCTGATCTCAAAGAAATAGCAAGTACCCAGAATCAGATAAATACCAGCGAGACCTCCCGCTCCAATCTTCATGAGAGCACGCCGTCCCAAACGATCAACCGTGAAGATAGCGACGAAGGTGAATATCAGGTTGGCAATACCAGTGATGACAATATTAAACAAAACATCGTCGAGTGTAAATCCAGCAGACTGAAAGATCTCCTGCGCATAGTTGAAGATAACATTCGTGCCGCACCATTGCTGAAATACGGCAATCACAAGACCAATAACCAGCACCTTGCGCATCGGACGGCTAAACAATTTCTTCAATCCTCCGCTTTCACCTGCTTTTAGCAGATACCCCTTTTCGATGCCGCTCACTTCTTCTTGCGCATAGTCGCTGCCGCCAATCTTCGTCAGCGCCGCCAACGCTTTATCCTTATATCCATTGATATACAACCAGCGCGGACTTTCCGGAATAAAGAACACCAGCAGGAAGAATAACCCGGCAGGAAAAGCCGCCGCCCAAAACATCCATCGCCACCCCATCGTCCCATTCCATGACTCAGCAATCTGTAGCGCTGTAAAATCAGCCGGCACAGGTTCGGCGAGCAACCAGTTGACGATCTGTGCGCTCAATATACCCAATACAATCGTCAGTTGATTCAGAGAAACCAGTTTGCCTCGGATCGCCGTAGGAGACACTTCCGCGATATACATCGGAGAGAGGTTGGAGGCAATTCCGATTCCGATCCCACCCAGAAAGCGGGCGATCAGGAATATAGTAAAACTTGAAGCAGCTCCGGTATAATAAGCAGAAACAAGAAATATCAAGGCAGAAACGACCAGCAATTTCTTTCGACCGAAACGGTCGGCAAGCACACCGCTTAACATCGCTCCGATGAGGCAGCCCAGCAAAGCCACACTCATCGCCCAGCCTTGCGTAAAAGGATCATTTGCAATCTGAAAGAATTGCTCATAAAAAGGTTTGGCGCCACCAATGACCACCCAATCATAGCCGAACAGCAACCCGCCCATGGCGGATACCATACAAATGAAATAGACAAATCCTTTGTTCAAGTGTTTCATATTTTATCAGGTATTAATTTTTGGATGCAAATTAACTCCTTTTTAATCAGCCTACAAATAGAATAATTGCAAATTATGGTGGACTATTCTATTATTTCAGTAGTTTTGCCCTGACGATCATATCAATGGAATATATGAAAAGAAAAGACGGTTTCAGCGGACAGCGAGCAATTATCCTTCCGCACAGTGTAGCGACGATGATGGGGCAGGATCCGATGATTTCGACTCTTTATCTGACAGATATTGGCTACTATCCTGCAGCAGAAGGACATTTCAGGTCTCGACCGGAGGGTATCTCACAGCATATATTGATTTATTGTGTCAAAGGAGAAGGCTGGTTTGAGATGCATGGAATACGGCGTTCCGTTGTAGAAAACCAATACTTCATACTTCCGGCCGGAGTTCCCCATGTCTATGGTGCAAGTTTAGTCAATCCGTGGACAATTTACTGGATTCACTTCAAAGGAAGCCTGTCTGCCATGTACGCCGATCCGAAGGGTCACTATCCCAAAGCAATCCTTCCGGGCAACACCTCCCGTATAGAAGAACGAAATAACCTCTTTGAGCAGATCTATCACACACTTGAGATGGGATACAGTATGCAACATTTGCAATTTGCCACCATTACGTTACACTATTACCTGGCTACCTTTACCTATCTCTATCTGTATCGTCAATCCACGCCAACGCACCAAAATATCGAAAAAGATGTGATCGATTTGGCAATTCACTATATGAAAGAAAACATCGAAAAGAGGATTAAGGTAGAAGATATAGCACTGGAGTTTCACCTCTCCCAATCGCGCTTCTATGCACTGTTTCATCACAAGACCGGTTCTTCTCCCATCACCTATTTTAATAACCTGCGTATTCAGCAGGCCTGTCATTATCTGGATTTTACCACGATGAAGATTAATCAGATCTGTTATAAGATAGGGTATGACGACGCTCATTACTTCAGCCGGATCTTTACCAAGACCATGGGAATATCGCCGGTTGACTATCGGAAACGAGACAAAGGATGAATATTGCTATTCGTTTGTTATTGAGGTCTCGTTGTTCTCAGTTAAATCACAACAACGGTGTCAAATACAAGAGTAGATAGACAATTCCATCTTCTTCCTTTACATCCTTATCATGGAGCACGTAAGGTGTTGATAGCTGGTTACCAAACTTAGCGATACACTTTTTGAGTGAAGTAAGTGTATATTTCTTTCCCGACTTTACCTCTATCGGCGAGATATTATGCCTGGAAGTTGTCCCCGGTTTGGCAATCAGAAAGTCTATATCCATTCGGTCTTCGGCAGAACTTAGTGAACTTTTACTGTAGAAATAGAGCTTGTGACCAGAGGCTCTAAGCATTTGCGCTACGATATTTTCCACAAGCATACCTTCGTTTACTTCCAGCTTGCCAAACATCAGCTTCTGATACAGTTCTTCTTTCACAATGCCTCGCTCGTCAAAAGCATGGCTGATCAGCAGTCCGGTGTCTGACATATAGCATTTCAAGGTAGAGCGCTCCTCATTCAACTTCAATCCGATGCTTGGTTCGGTAGAATTATAGCAACAGTTCATGATTTTAGCATCGCTTAGCCAGAAAAAGGCTTCCGCGTAATCGCGCATTCTAGCCTCATTCTGGAGAGTAGACAATCGAAATCTCTTCTCATGCTTCTGCAGTTGTCCCGGTATCTCTTCAAAGATAGCTGTCACTTTGTTTTCCTGACTTTCTGCATATTTGCGTATATCGTTACGATAGAGCGAAAGAATGTCGCGTTTCACCTCATCTACCTTTTCAAAGTTGCGAGTCTCCACGTACTTGCTCACAGCCTGAGGCATGCCACCTACTATCATGTATTGACGGAAGTAGTCTAAAGCACTGCAATGAAATGTTCCCATAGGCAGTTGTTTCTCAAACTAATTCCGAATGTAAGGCATCATCATCTCATCGCCCATGGCCCAAAGAAAATTCACGTCAAGAAGATTTTTACTCTCATTTTGATGTAGCTTTTGCACCAAACTTGGCATTTTGGTGTATCTAAAAATCCCAAAAGAAGCGTCCCAAATCCCCTGAAAAGTTTTCCCATAGTTTTGCCCGAAACTATGGGAAAACTTTTTGCTTTCATCCGTATATTTTTCCAAAGTTTTCCGTATATTTTCTCGGAAAAGACTTGAGCCTTTTTATAGCTATAAATCAAGTAGTTAAATATGTTGAGAAAGAGAAATCCGGAAGCCGTCGGACGAACAGACTTTCATCTTACAGTTTGGACTAGGAAGATTGCAGGTCAGGCCACAAAGACAGACCCGCAAAGACGATGGGAGTCGATGTCATTTTTTTTTTTTTTCATTCTGCGAAACGGCATACCCCTTGATTTTAATGCACCAAGTGCACCAAGAACGCCTTACATTATGCTGTAGGGCATTTTGACCTTTCACCTTGTTACTTGCTCGCTTGATTTTTGCTCCCATTTTTGTTTGCTCGGAGCCTATTTTCTATCCGTTTTTGCATGAAAGTAAATGAAAATGTATGAAAACTCCCGTTGGAGCAAATAGAAATGGATGGAATTTGAAGTGAGCAAAACGAGAAATTGATAATTGACCATCCTTACAAGCCGTTAGATGGCCAATTACTCCTACTCCCCAAGCTCTTCTTACAGCACAATTTTCAGCATCCGAGTTCCAACCTGTACAAAATAGAGAGCTCCGGTTGGTAAAGAGATGCGTTGCTCTTCGCCATCGGCAGGTAGTGAGTAGAGTTTGACGCCGCTGACCGTATAGATGGTGATCGTTGTGCCCGGTTCAGTGCCGCGGATAACGAGCTGATTCTCTTCTACAAACAGGGATACTGGAGCTAATCGTTGGAGATGCTCATCTGTCATATCCTTCTCGTTGAAGTTTAAAAACTCAGACCAACCTTCTGCCTGATAGTATGTTGAGTAAGATCCCGGTGGCAGATGCAAGATACATTCGGTTTTATCTATCCCTTCGAATGCGTCGATATAGACTGTCGGAGGTTTGGGGTTGAGGGTATAGATATCTTTTATGTTCGTGCAAAATGCAAAAGCATGTGTTCGTATCGAGGTAACCTTCGAGGGGATCATGATAGAGGTTAATCCGCTGCAATTGTAGAATGAATAGTAGCCAATAGTAGTTACTTCAGGAGGTATTGTCAGCGAAGTCAGGCTGATGCAACCACTAAAAGAATACATGCCTATGGATGTGATGGTGCTGGGGAAGCTGACGTATTGCATACTGGAGCAATTTTCAAAAGCAAAGTTTCCTATCGATGTGACATACGAAGGGATCGTTATGCTTTTTAAAGCGATACATCCAGAAAATGCGTAATTGCCAATGGAGGTCACGGTAGTTGGTAAGGTGATGCTTTTCAAGCTCTTCAGATTGTAAAACATATAGTCTCCGATCTGATTGTCCGTTGTAGTATAGACATACCCTCCCCCCACAATGGTGGCATTCTTCAGGTCGAGAATCTGGAGGTGTGGAAATTGCGTTTGAACCATCAACAGGTCTTTCCCATTGACCGGACCAGTAAGAGTCAGAACAGAGACATATTGAAGATTGGCCAATCCGATCAGATCAAGTAGTTCGCCCGCGGTTGTCATTTTTATGTCGTAGTGTCCCATAAGGAGCAACTTTTTCCACTCTTCTCGTGCCAGATAGCTGGGAAATCCGCTAGCGGGAACATAGACTGCGCAGATGTACTTGTTGGATTCATCTAAACAATCGATTCCCAATGTAGCAGGAGCGACACTCGCGCAGTGTATCTCTAACAATCTGGGGCATCTTCCAAAGGCATAGCTCATGATCGTTTTGACCTTCTCGGGAATGGTCAATGAAGTCAGATTTAGACAATAATAGAATGCCGATGAACCGATCGTGGTTACGTTTTCGGGGATAATCAGGGATTTCAATCTGGTGCAATATTCAAAGATCCCATTTGCCAGCATGGTTATCTGTGAGGGAAGTGTCAAAGAGGTGAGATTCTTGCAGTTGGAAAAAGCAAATGCTCCGATTTCGGTCGCACTCTCCGGTATGGTCATGGAAATGAGTCCGCTGCATTTGTAAAAAGCACTATCGGTGATGCATTTGGTATCTTCAGGCAACGTAATGGAGGTGTTGGCTGGCATGACCCCTTTGTATTTATAGACCACTTTTCCGATGATTACCAAACCGTCAGCCTGTTTATTGTACCAAGCGGTATTTGCGAAAGTCGACCGACCGATATAATCCACATTGGAAGGAGAAATGAAAGAGGTGAGCGCGAAACAATTGTAAAATGCACGGCTCTCAATGGTTGTGAGACTTGAGGGACAGACTACGGAAGTTAGCTTTTGGCACCCTTCAAAGGCGCTTTCTCCAATGGAAACGACCTTTCCGGGAATGGCCAATGACGTGAGTTCTTTGCAATTGGTAAAAGCGTACCGATCAATGCTCTTGATGTTGGAAGAGAGGTTGATCGTTTGCAGTTTGTCGCAGCCATTGAAAGTGTATCTCTCGATTGTTTTGACATTCTCCGGAACGGTCAAGGAGGTGAGTTCGGCGCAACCGTCAAAGGCACTTCTCCCAATAGAGGTGACACTCTGCGGAATCGTGATGGAGATCAGATTTTTGCAGTTGGCAAACGCGCTGTCTGATATACCCGATGTGCCTTCCGCCAAGGCAATAGATGTTCCCGGAGGCATATCGCCTTCATATTTGTAGGCCACTTTCCCCATGTATATCAGACCTGCCGGGTGACTGTTATTCCATGGACAACCGTAAAATGCATCTCTGCCGATATGTGTCATACCTGCGGGAATTGTGACGTAACGTAGCTGTTTACAGTTGATAAAGGCGCTATCGCCGATTGAGACTGTTTTCTCAGGCATGCTGATGGTGTCCAAAAGCATACATCCATCAAACGCGCGTTTCCCTATCGACGTGAGGGACGTGGGCAAAAGAATGGTTCTTAATATGGTTTTACTGGTTGAGAACCTGGGGACATAAAACGATTGTTCCGGCAATTCATTGGCGGGGTAGTCTCCGGCTGTGGAGGTGCCTGATTGTCCCGAGTACGATTGGATGGTAGCACCACTACGGTCGAGATAGCCAAGATAGGGGAGATTATCGCGCAGATACATAATATCTCGAGCATCAATCACACCTGTCACTTCCAATGAAAATATACTGGTTCTTGGGAGTAAAGTACTCAGGGTACCGGGAGTCTCATTATGGCATGTAAAAGGAGTCGAGGTAAAATTAAAAGTGATCGATTCATTTGTCATTGTAATGGATGAGATATTCTGGTTCAATTCATAACCTTCCCATGTCGTGGGGATGAATGATCCCGAAGTAAAGGCAGCTCCCGGCGTTTCCGACGAACCGCTTAACGGTTGCAGATAAACGCGCATGTGACTTTCTGCGGTTTGTTTCTCTCCATTATAATTATTGATGGTATTAGATGCCCAGACTTCTTTGTTGTAATCAATGTGCCAGATCAACATGCCTTCTCCCGGCAAATATTGGTCCCAACCTGTTCGTTTTCGATATTCAACCAGAAAGAACTCGTTGGGAGAAGGGTTGATAGCGTCCAGATTATGCATCTCTTTGGACACGATGAAAGATTGGTTGCTTCTATTTTCCGATGGCATTTCTTCTTGGGAAAGAGGGTGCAATGTTAACTCATTCGGTGAATGTGCCTCCTCAGGCTTGAAATAGCCAAGGTAGAAACGCTCATAACTGGAGTAGGTGGGTGGTGTGCGACTGTTGTTGTTATAACTGCCGTCAGACATAATACTCCAGTTACCTAATGTATTCTTTTCGGCTAGTGTGTGATAGAGGTCCGGCAAACCGATTACATGGCTGAATTCATGACAGAAAGTACCAATGCTGCACATCTCGTTTCCTTTGTTTCCTTTCAACTCGGAACAGCATGCATATCGTTTGATTCGCATCTCATACTCTGAGGGAAGCTCCTCTGCAATACCCATATGGGGCCATATCGCATCTTTCGAACCTCCTTCTGCTTGGCTGTGTCCAGCATAAATAATATAAACATTGTCCACATATCGATCTCCGTTTGTGTCGTAACTGCGTAAGTTCAGCCCTTCTGTTTGAGCTACTATGCAAGCATCTTTGGCCATTTGTCTCGGATTGGCATCGTACTTCACTGATGAATTTGCGGATTGTCCGTAGTAGCTCATCGGATTGGGCAGTGTCACCGGACCATATACATCAAAGGTGGGTTGGAATTGACCGAATGAACTTGCAATGAAGTAATCTCGTGCTGATCCGGTTGCTCCGTTGGTGTTATATCCTTGCTTGTTCAACAGATTGGAGTAAGCTGACTTGGGTGAGGGGGTAACAAATTGCACATCAGAGAAATTGACCAAAAGAACCAATACCCTTGGTGATTTGTTGCCAAATGGCGACAGGGCTACTCCTTGTATCTCTTCGACTCTTCCGATGCTTCTGCTGGCTTGTTGTACGTCCCGCTCTTCTTGTTCCCGAAGGGCTTTTAACTGATCGGCCTTTGCTTGGTTTCTTAGAAATAGTTTCTCTTTCGGTGTGCGCTTTTCAATGTCAGAAGCGATTATCCCACTGCTTATGATTGTGCCGGTATTATCTACCTTCGCATAAGTAAGGTATCCCTCTGCATTCGTTTCCAATAAATAACCGTCTGTGGTTGTTTGATAATGAAACAGTTCATCGCCACGCATGAGAATCGAGAGTGAAGTACCGTTTGGCTGCTTTACAGTAATAGGAAATGGGTAGGCATTCACCGCGCAAAGAGGGGTTAATGACAGTTTGACCAGTATTAGGACGAATAGTAGGAGAACGAGAACTCTTTTCATGTTAAATAAATAACTTCACACAGATCAACCGTTTGGAAAAGAAGTGCCACATTACTCTTTACGAGTTGTATTTCACAGTGTAAAGATATTCATATTTTTAATATATGGACTATTCTTTAATAAATTAAATTATTCATTGTATTGGAGCATAGAATAGGTACATCTGCGACCTTGTTTGTTGCGATGAACAGAAAGAGGCCTGCGATTACTTTACTGTTGATAAGGTTGTTGATAAGGTTGTTGGCAAACTTGTTAATTAAAAGATATACAAACAATTAACCTGTTGATAACTTTTTGGAATGAGTTGTCAATATCTTGTTGATATCTTTCGTTTTTTGCTTAAGTTTGTAGCATATAAAAATGAAGGCAATGGAAGAAAATCTGTTTGATGGAATAACTGAGTTTAAAACCTCTCTTGAGATTCGCAAACGTCTTTGGGATTACAGCGTGGTGAAGACATTTAAGGAGGGGGATAATATTCTGAATGAAGGTGCGTATATCAAAAGTATTCCGATCATTGCGCGGGGTAGTGTGAAGGTGATGCGCACACATGATGATGGGAGAGAGATACTCCTATATTATATTAAAACAGGAGAGAGCTGTGTGATGTCTATCTTGGGTGGTTTGCACAACGATACCAGTAAAGTGAAAGCGATTGCGGAGGAGGAGACGGAGATCTTGTTTATTCCGAATAACAAACTGGCTTCATTGATCAAAGATTATCCGGAGTTTCTCAATTATATTTTCAGGTTGTATCATAAACGGTTTGAAGAGTTTCTGGATATTATCAATGATATTGCTTTTAAGAAGATTGATGAGCGGTTGCTCGAACTGATTCAGAAAAAGACCGAACTTTACAAAGATTCTACGATCAGTATCACACACGAACAATTGGCCAATGAACTGGGAACAGCAAGAGTGGTGGTTTCACGTCTGCTCAAACAGATTGAAGAGTTTGGATTGATACGGCTGGGACGCAATAAAATTACCGTTCTCAAAGATCTGGACGACTTTTTTCGTAACCGATAAATTTATTTTCAAGAAAAAACGCCTTGTGTAACATAAGTAGCTGACCACCGTTTTATCATCCTGTACCTTTGTCTCACAATTTAAATGGAAACAAGAATGAAAAAGATGAAAAGGAATTGGGACGTATTATTGATGTTTTGTTTGATGCTTGCGTCAAGCGTATCAGTATTAGCACAAAATGAAGCTCGGTTTTTAAGTTTGCAAGAGGCCGTCTCCATGGCCTTGAAAGGGAACAGTCAAATTGCTGTCTCTGATCTGGATGAGCAGATCGCTTCTTCTGATTACCGGAAGATGGATGCCCTCTTTCTGCCCAAAGTGAATGCCTCTTACACGGCAATGCAAACCAACAATCCATTGAATGTTTTTGGAGCTAAGCTTCAACAGCAATCGGTAACTGCCGCGGATTTTAATCCGTCGCTCTTAAATGAACCTTCGGCTCAAAATGATTTTGGTGCCCGAATAGATATGCAGATGCCTTTGTTGAATGTGGACCAGTTATACACGCGAAAAGCGCTTGCTGCTCAGAAAGAAGCTGCTCAGTATGGGGCTGTCCGGACGAAGGAGTATATCACGTTTGAAATGAAGAAGGCGTATCTTCAGCTTCAGTTGGCTTATCAGCAAAAAGTGTTGTTGGAAGAGGCGCTTCAAACAGCAAATGCTATTTATAACTCGACAGAGCGTTTTTATGAGCAGGGATTGATTCGTAAGTCTGACCTGTTAAATGCAAAGGTGCATGTGAGTAGTGTGGAGACTGAACTGGAAAAGGCGAAGAGCAATATATCGAATGCTTCTGATTATGTGAGTCTGCTCATGGGCAGTTCGTCGGGCGTGAACTATACGGTTGAACATCTTACCTTGACTCTCGCTGACGACAAACCTTTATCGACCGAAAGGGTGGATTTTCTGGCGATGCAACAAGCAGTGAAGGCCTCTGATATGATGGCTAAGTCTGCCTCGTTGTCTCTTTTGCCCAGACTGAATGCATTTGGTAGCTATCAGTGGAATGACTCGAAAGCGGTGGATTTCCATTCAGATAGTTATCTGGTTGGGATCCAACTCTCATGGAGTCTGTTTAATGGCACGCAGACGAAACATACCATTCGTTCGCACAAATTGATGAGTTCCAAATTGAAGGAGCAACTTGGCGGACAGCTATCGCAAGCCCAATTGGAATGGAACAAGACCAAGCGTGACCTTGAGAATCTGTCTTTTGAACTTCGTCAGCAAGCTGATATTGTGCAGCAGGCAACCGAGGCTCTACGTATCATTCAAAACCGCTACGAACAGGGACTTGAAAAGACGTCAGACTTGTTGGTGGCACAGACGCAGCTTTCTCAACAACAGATGAGCAGTGCGGCTACTGTCTTCAAACAGAACCTGACTGTCGCTTATCTGGAATTTATCACTTCATCAAATACATCAAACTAATTTAATATTCAATCTTATGAAACGAGTTAATGCTATATCTATCCTGTTTCTATTTATAATGGGTTTAATATCTTCCTGTTCTTCTTCAGAGAATAAAACGGCGGATAATGAGAAAATAGTTCCGGTTGTTGTGGCTACACCTTCTCTGGACAATAGAGCCGGTGTGCAGGTGAGCGGACAGATTGAGGCAGGTCAGACTGCAATGATCAGCACCCGGGTAATGGGTTATATTACGTCGATCAAAGTGAAAGCGGGTGATCAGGTGAAACAGGGTCAACTGCTCGCAACCATTGCCAATGAGGATATGAAGGCTAAGAAAGCACAGGTGGAGGCTTCTGTGGCTGAAGCAGAGGCTGCAGCGGCTGTTGCGACGAAAGATCTGGAGCGTTTTACTCAGCTGTACAACAGTCAGAGTGCTTCGGCAAAAGAGCTGGAAAATGTGAAGCTTCAACACCGATCGGTTTTATCCAAACTGGAGGCTGCCAGGCAGATGCGTAATGAGGTACAGGCAATGCTTTCTTATACTGTGATCAAGGCGCCATTCTCGGGAGTGATTACACAAAAGTTTGCAGAGGTGGGGAGCATGGCTAATCCGGGCATGCCGATTTTGGCGCTGGAACAGACAAAAAGTTTTCAGGCAGTGGTCTCTGTTCCTGAGACGGATGTGATGGGAGTCAAACCCAATGGCGAAGCGATTGTTACAGTAAAGACAACCGGTGCTACTTTTACCGGCACACTGTCTGAAGTGAGCCCTTCCTCTCAATTTACAGGCGGTCAGTATATGGCGAAGGTTGCCATTCCTGATACCGAGACTAAGAATCTGAAGGCGGGCATGTATGTGAATGTATTTATACCACGCACTGGCGACGAGGCAGCTTCATCTTCTTCTTCTTTGACTATTCCTCTGGAAAGTGTGATTAAAAAGGAAGATCTTACCGGCGTGTATGTGGTAGGAACGGATAGTATCGTTTCTCTTCGCTGGATCAGGTTGGGAAAGACGCATGGTGATAGGATCGAGGTCTTATCCGGACTCAACAAGGAGGAAACTTTTGTGGTGAAAGCCGAAGGACGGGTGTACAATGGTGTAAAGGTGAGTGTCGTGAAATAAGGTAGTAATAAACAAAAATAGATAAAGATGAAAGAGGGATTTGCAGGCAGTGTAGCCGGCGTTTTTATACAGTCGAAACTTTCGGTGCTGTTGATGCTGGCGTTCCTTTTATTAGGGGCATTTAGTATCTTTCTGATACCGCGAGAGGAGGATCCTCAGATAGAGGCTCCTATGGCCGACATCATGGTGGCTTTCCCGGGCGCCAATCCGCAGGAGGTGGAAAGCAAAGTGGCTATTCCACTCGAAAAAGTAGTGTCTAATGTAAAGGGAGTGGAGTATGTGTATTCCACTTCCATGAATGGAATGATGATGCTCTCGGCTCAGTTTTATGTAGGTGAGGACATGGAGCGTTCATTGGTGAAGCTTTATTCGGAGATCATGAAAAATATGGATAAGATGCCTCCGGGTGTCTCCATGCCATTGATCAAGACACGTGCCATTGATGATGTTCCTGTTCTTGGATTGACACTTTGGAGTGATGACTATGGTGACTATTCGTTGAGGCAGATGGCTGATGTACTTACTACAGAGCTAAAGAAGGTGCCTGATGTGGCTGCTGTTACTATCATCGGAGGTCGGGGCAAAGAGGTGAAGGTGACATTGGATAAGGACAAATTAGCAGAAAATAAGCTGGATATGGCTACTGTTGCGAACTATATCGGAGGAAGCAATATGCATGCGTCTGCAGGTAGTCTTTTGAATGGAGATCAGCTTTTTGCTGTAGAGGCGGGCAATTTTCTTGAAACGGCAGATGATGTGGCTAATCTTGTGGTAGGGGTTAATAATAACCAACCTGTCTATCTGCGTCAAATCGCTAAAGTGGAAGAGGCTCCTGAAACTCCGGGTCAATATGTATCGTTTGGAGTTGGCAAAGAGTCTATCGATGAGGGCAAACAGAGTGGCACTGATTATCCTGCCGTGACGATTGCTATTGCCAAGAAGAAGGGTGTGGATGCTAAAAAACTCTCTGAACAGCTACTGAAGAAGGTGGAAAGCCAAAGGGAGGAACTGATTCCTTCGGATGTGCATGTGACGACGACTCGTAATTATGGGCAGACCGCTTCCGATAAGGTTTCTGAGTTATTGCTTCACTTATTTGTGGCTATTGTTGCTGTGACACTCTTTGTGATGATTGCCATGGGATGGCGTGGTGGACTCGTTATATTCCTGTCTGTTCCGGTGACTTTTGCGTTGACGTTATTTGCGTATTATTTCATGGATTATACGCTAAACAGAATTACGCTCTTTGCACTGGTGTTTGTGACGGGTATCGTAGTGGATGATTCAATCATTATCGCGGAGAATATGCATCGTCATTTCAAAATGAAACGTTTGCCTTTCTTGCAGGCGGCAACGTATGCCATCAATGAGGTCGGCAATCCTACTATTCTGGCAACCTTTACGGTGATTGCGGCGGTTCTTCCGATGGCTTTTGTGTCAGGAATGATGGGACCGTATATGAGTCCGATGCCTATTGGCGCTTCGATTGCCATGATCTTCTCCTTACTTATCGCACTTACGTTGACTCCTTATCTGGGATATATTTTTCTTCGCACGAAGGAAAAGCACGCAGAGGCGATAGATGCTGATGAAAAGCCGATGGAAGAAGGTAAGGTGTACCGGTTATATAGCCGATTGCTGAGTCCGATGCTTGCATCGCGAAAGTTGCGATGGACATTTATGGGAGTGACTACGCTTTTGCTCTTTGTATCGGTGGGATTGTTCTTTACAAAGTCTGTACCTGTGAAGATGTTGCCTTTTGATAATAAGAATGAGTTTCAGGTGGTGATCGATATGCCAGAGGGTACGACGCTGGAACGAACGGCTGCTGTTGCGAAAGAGATCGGGATATACATAGCGAAACAGCCTGAAGTACTGAACTATCAAACTTACTCCGGAACTTCTGCTCCAATCAGTTTTAACGGACTGGCTCGTCATTATGATCTGAGAAAAGCGGAGAATGTGGCTGATATTCAGGTGAATCTTACGGATAAAGGGGAACGTGATGTGCAGAGTCATCACATTGCGATGGCTATGCGTCCCGGTATTCAGGCTATTGCTGCAAAGTATGGAGCAAATGCAAAGGTCGTGGAGGTTCCTCCCGGACCTCCGGTGATGTCCACTTTGGTGGCAGAGATATACGGGCCTGATTATGAAAATCAGAAGAAGATTGCACAACAGGTGAGATCATTGTTTGCGGAGACTCCGGATGTGGTGGATGTGGATTGGATGGTAGAAGAGGATCAGATACAGTACTCTTTTGAAGTGGATAAAGAGAAGGCGATGCTTCGTGGAGTGGCAACAGCTCAAGTGGTGGGAGCCCTTCAGTCGGCTTTGTCGGGACAATCTGCCGGCGTGGTACATCAGCCTTCCTCCTCTTTACCTGTGCCGGTGAAACTACAGTTTGCAGACGAGGACAAGACCAGTATCAATGACTTGCGAAGTCTGCAAATAGTCAACCAGAGAGGTCAAATGGTTACTGTTGGTGATCTTGTGAAGATCACTGAGACCCTGAAAGCCAAAAGTATTCACCGAAAGAATCAGAAGCGAGTTGTGTATGTAGTTGGAGATATGGCCGGCAAACTGGAAAGTCCGGTGTATGCTATGGGTACTATTTCAGACAAACTGAAGAGCATCAAATTACCTGCCGGATATGTGTTGAATGAGGAGTATAGCAGTCAGCCGGAGTCTGAAGAACAGTATTCGCTGAAGTGGGATGGGGAATGGCAGATTACATACGAGGTGTTTCGTGATCTGGGTATTGCTTTTGTGATTGCAATCATCATTATTTATATGTTGATCATCGCCTGGTTTCAGAGTTTCATTGTTCCGGTGGTCATGCTTACGGTAATTCCTCTGTCGCTTATCGGAATTATTTTCGGACATTGGATGATGGGAGTCTATTTTAGTGCTACCTCTATGATTGGTTTTATTGCCTTGGCGGGTGTTATGGTCCGTAACTCTATCTTATTGATAGACTTTATTGATATTCGTTTGAATGAGGGAATTCCTTTAAATCAAGCAATCATTGAATCAGGTGCTGTGAGGAGTATACCTATCTTACTGACGGCAGGTACAGTGATATTAGGTGCCTTTGTCATCTTGTTTGATCCCCTTTTCCAGGGATTGGCGATCTCACTCATGGGGGGGACGATAACTTCGACCCTACTCACCTTGGTGGTGGTGCCTTTGCTGTACTTTAAGTTGATGAGAAAAAAACAGACAAATTAAACGAAGAAATGATGAAACTATTAGTAATAACAAGTCTGGCAGAGCATAGCGATAAAGTGGCTGAAATGCTCACTAAAGCAGGTGTTAAGGTGTTTAGTAAAACGGAGACAACCGGATTTAAGGAGACTCATCGTCCCGATATGCGAGATAACTGGTATGGGGGTGGAAACGGGAAATTCAATTCTATTTTCTTCTTTTCTTTTACTTCACAGGAGAAGGCTGAAAAAATGATTGAGTCAATTCAGTTATGTAACGCGGAAAAAGAAAGTCGTTTTCCGGTAAGAGGGTTTATTCTTGCTGTTGAGCGTTCAACATACGTGGAAGATCTGCTATAAATAAACGAAGAGAGTCTGGATCTTAATTATGCAGGCTGTCCTTGTAGTTCTTCTCTGTGAAAAGAGCTCAATAGGATTTGAATTGTTAGGATGGTAATGCGCAAATACTTACTTTTGCGCATTACTGTTTTTTTAATATACACACTGAAGGATGAAACATATCGCTATTCTGGCTTCCGGTTCCGGAACAAATGCGGAGAATATATCCCGCTATTTTGCTGATTGTAACGAAATCTGTGTCGCTGTTGTGCTTTCCAATAATTCAAAAGCCGGAGTACATGAACGTGTAGGGAAGTTGGGTATCCCTTCTTTTGTCTTTACGCGGGAAGAGTTTGCAGAAGGTACGGTTGTCTTACAGAAACTTGCTGAATATAACGTGGAGTTAGTGGTGCTTGCGGGCTTTATGAATAAGATTTCGGATGTCTTACTGAATGCTTATCCGAACAAGATAATCAATATCCATCCTTCACTTTTGCCCAAATATGGCGGTAAGTCTATGTATGGCATGCATGTGCATGAAGCCGTTGTGGCTGCCGGTGAGAAGGAAACAGGAATAACCATTCATTTTCTGAATGATCAGTACGATAAGGGAGATGTGATTTTTCAAACCTCTTGTCCGGTGTATCCATCAGATACGCCGGAAGAGGTAGCTATGAGGGTACATGGTCTGGAATATACCTATTATCCACAGGTGATCAGGAATCTATTGAGTCGGGATCACCTGTAAATAGGTTATGCTTAATGCCACTGATTGGTCAGGACCCAGTTTTTGGCTGTCAGTGTAGATTTTGCTTCCTCACTCAATGCACTGTTTGTTTCATCGGGAGTATCTTCGAGCGATTTTTCTGCAATCAGACAGACCCTGCCTTTGTCTGTTGCTGTCAACTCCGGTAAAGCATTGACGATAGTTGTCAACTCGTTTGTTGATAGATTGTTATAGTAGCAATCCAACTTGCGAAGTTCCGGGTTGTTCAGACGGATAGAGGTGAGCTTGTTGCTGAAACAGGTTAGCTGGCTGAGACTGTCGCACTCTGTTACATCCAACGAAGCGAGATTATTACGCTCACATTTTAAGAATATAAGTGAAGTACAGCCTTTCAGTGTCAAGATTTCTAACTTGGGTAATGAGTCGGTTTGAGTGCGATAGACGCTGAGTGCATACAGCGAACTACAGTTTGTCATATTCAGTTGAACCAGCGGATTGCCTTCCACCTGAAAAGCGGAAAGTGAGCTACAGCCGCTCAAAGAGAGAGTGGATAGCTTATTTGCACCACAATTCATTGATTGCAACATCTTCAGTCCGGTGGCATTGATAGCGGTTAATTGATTCTTACTGCATACAACGGTCGTAATACTGTCTGCATTCTGAAGGTTGAGCGACGTTAACTCGTTTTCCTGACAATAAAGCTGTTTCAGAGAAGGTGCTCTTTCAAACGTAAGCTGAGTCATATTGATTCCAGCTACATCCAGTCTGGAGATGTAATTGCCGGTAATGACTACCGTGTATTCGCCAGATGAGGCATAGGTATGAGGAATGGATTTCTCCTGATTGGGAGCTGTGAAATTCTGATCGACTCCATCTCCCCAATTCACGCTAAAATAGGTACCAAGAAAAGCAATGTTTTTGAGTTGATTCGCTTGCGTAACCTTTAACTTGAGGGTAATCTTTGTCTGACTCTTGTCCTTGTTATCAGGAAATAAGTCTTCATCATCAGTTGAACAACTAGATAGTAATGCAACTGCGGCAAGAAACATCCAACCGAATGTGGAGAAGGTTCGTTTCATTTGAATTATAGATTAAAGGTGAAAAAAAAGTGGATACTTTCTGTTTGTATCAGAAAGCATCCACCGATTATTTAGTTACTTATATTCTCCCCAACTCTTTATCTGAATATCTTCCAGCTTGATTTCGCAGAAGGAATTGATAAAGGCACTGGCAAGTCTCGCGTTGGTGATCAATGGAATGTTATGATCAATTGCAGCACGACGGATCTTATATCCATTGGTCAGCTCTCGCTTGGTATTATCTTTCGGGATATTAACCAAAAGATCAATCTTGTGTCCGGCAATCAGCTCCATGATGTTTACGCCCGATTGTTCATCCGGCCATGCTACAGCCGTCGCTTTCACACCATTCTCTGCAAGAAAATTTTGTGTACCGGCAGTGGCATAGATGGTATATCCTTTGCTGTCCAATAACTTACATGCTTCCAGCATATCTACTTTCGATTTGCTCGCTCCCGAAGAAACCATGATGCTTTTCTGTGGGATCTTATAACCGACAGCCAACATAGAATTAAGCATGGCTTCGCTAAAATCATCGCCGATACAACCTACTTCTCCTGTTGACGACATGTCTACACCTAATACAGGGTCTGTGTTTTGTAAACGGGAGAAAGAGAACTGTGACGCTTTAATTCCGATCCAGTCGATATCAAAAGCGCTCTTGTCTGGCATATCAAAAGGAACGTCCAACATGATCTTTGTTGCCGTTTCAATGAAGTTGTGTTTGAGCACTTTGGATACAAACGGGAAACTTCTTGAAGCACGCAGATTACATTCGATCACCTTGATGTCGTTGTTCTTTGCTAAATACTGGATGTTGAATGGTCCGCTGATATTCAGCTCTTTTGCAATGCGACGGCTGATCTTTTTGATTCGGCGTGCAGTCTCAAAATAGATCTTTTGAGCAGGGAATACCAATGTGGCATCTCCACTGTGAACTCCTGCAAACTCGATGTGTTCGCTGATGGCATATTCTACCACTTCACCATTCTTAGCTACCGCATCAAACTCAATCTCTTTGGTATTTTCCATAAACTGGGAAACAACAACCGGAAACTCTTTTGATACGTTGACTGCCTGCTGTAGATAATCTCTTAGCTGGTCATCTGAGTAGCACACGTTCATCGCTGCTCCTGAAAGTACATACGATGGACGAACCAAGACAGGGTAACCCACGCCATTGACAAACTCGGAAATATCTTCCATTGTGGTCAATTCTCTCCATGCCGGTTGATCGATACCCAACTGATCCAACATCTGCGAGAATTTGTTACGGTTTTCAGCACGGTCAATAGAGATAGGAGAAGTTCCCAAAATTGGAACAGACTGACGATGCAGCTTCATTGCTAGATTGTTTGGAATCTGTCCGCCCACAGAGATGATCACTCCTTTAGGAGTTTCAAGATCAATGATATCCATCACACGTTCAAAGGAGAGTTCGTCGAAGTAAAGACGGTCGCACATGTCATAGTCTGTAGATACAGTCTCTGGGTTGTAATTGATCATGATGGTTTTGTATCCCAGTTTGCGGGCAGTCATTGTCGCATTGACCGAACACCAGTCAAATTCCACCGAACTGCCGATACGATAGGCTCCTGATCCTAATACAACGACATTCTTATCTGTGTTCTTGTAATAGGTGATATCATTTTCTGATTTATCGTAGGTCAGATAGAGGTAATTGGTTAACTCTGGGTCTTCTGAAGCAACTGTATGAATGCGTTTCACTGAAGGAAGGATATTCAGTTTCTTTCTTCTGTTTCTAACTTTAAGCAATCCTTTTTCCATGCCTTCTTTTCCATCCTCTACCAATCGGCTAATCTGGAAGTCAGAGAATCCCAGTCTTTTGGCCTCAAACAGAGCTTCTTCGGTCAGTTCGTCCACAGAAGAAAAGGTTGACAGGTGTTTGGCATAGTCCACGATATTTTTCATTTTACCAAGGAACCATCGGTCTATCTTGGTTAATTCGAAGATACGGTCAATGGTATAGCCTGCTTCCAATGCGGTTGCGATCGCAAAGATACGAAGGTCAGTTGGCTGTGAAAGTTCTTTGTCAAGATCGCTGAAATGGGTGTTGTTGTTGCATACAAATCCATGCATACCCTGTCCAATCATTCGCAGACCTTTCTGGAAGATCTCTTCAAAAGACTTACCGATAGACATGATTTCACCCACGGATTTCATGCTTGAACCGATTTCACGAGAGACACCTGCAAATTTTGATAGATCCCAACGCGGAATCTTACAGATGATGTAATCTAAGCTTGGCGCTGAGTAGGCCGAGTTGGGTGTTCCCATTTCTCCGATCTGATCCAGAGTATATCCCAAAGCAAGTTTTGCAGCAACAAATGCCAATGGATAACCGGTTGCTTTGGATGCCAAAGCCGAAGAACGGGAGAGACGTGCATTGATTTCTATCACACGATAGTCATCTGTATCGGAGTCGAAGGCAAACTGAATGTTACATTCGCCGACAATGTTGAGGTGACGTACTGTTTTTCTTGAGATCTCTTGCAGCAGTGCGATTTCTTCGTCTACCAGAGAGCAAGTTGGTGCAACAACGATACTCTCACCGGTATGGATACCAAGAGGATCCACATTTTCCATGTTTGCAACCGTAAAACAGTGGTCGTTTTTGTCGCGGATGATTTCAAATTCAATCTCTTTCCATCCTTTGAGAGATTCTTCAACAAGAATTTGAGAGGAGTAAGAAAAGGCGTTTTCTGCCAGCTCTCTCAACTCTTTTTCATCGTTGCAGATGCCACTGCCTTGTCCACCCAATGCATAGGCCGAACGGATCATGATAGGGAATCCGATTCTGTTTGCAGCCTCGATAGCATCATCCATGCTCTCCACTGCCTGACTGCGG
>JAQUZH010000142.1 GCA_028691445.1 Bacteroidales bacterium
CTCAATCAAACTGTTATTACCAGATCATTCGTTTGTCGGTTTATTCTTTCAGCGAGGGGAGGCAGTTTACTTTTCTGTTGTTTTTTTTAAAACAGAATTTTAGAAAAGCAAAAAAGAATCATTTATCTACACCATCTACACCAGAGATGGCTTACAGTGTGCTGTATGGCATGTAAGTTCCTTCAAAAAAAACTTGCTCTCCGATTTTTGCATCCATTTTTGCTTGCTAAAAGGCCCTTTTTCATACATTTTGATTTTCCTGAAGCGAGAAAATGATGATCCGTACTTGGCGGGGACTGAGTACGTGGTCGTAGTCGGTCAGTCAGGAGGCTTTCAGATTTCTCTTTCTCAATGACTGTAATCTCTTGATTTACAATCATATAATGGTTTAAGTCTTTTCTGAAAAAACATACGGAAAACTTTGGAAAGATATACGGACAAAAGCAAAAAGTTTTCCCATAGTTTTGGGCAAAACTATGGGAAAACTTTTCAAGGGTTTTGGACCGTATTTGCACTCGAAAAATTCATCCGCAAATTTGTGCCTAAAATGGAAAAAGTCCCTTACTGAGATCAGTAAGAGACTTTACTTGATTGTTGCCCTACTATGATTCGAACATAGACTGGCTGAACCAAAATCAGGTGTGCTACCATTACACCATAGGGCAATCAAATGCTTCCTTAAAGCACCGCGAAGTACGTTGGACGTCTCCGCTGAAGATATTTTGTTTTATCGAAGAACGGGCTTTTATTAAGTTGCCCTACTATGATTCGAACATAGACTGGCTGATCCAGAATCAGATGTGCTACCATTACACCATAGGGCAATCTCAAGGTGCTCTTCGTTAAAAGCGTCGCAAAGGTACGTTGTTTTACCTTTTCTACCAAACTTTTCCGTCTGTTTTTTATCTAGCGATCAGCAAAAAGTAGTTCTTCTTCCCTTTCTGAATCAAAATATACTTGTCGTTTAGCAAGTATGTTTCATTGATTGTTTCTTCGGAGTTGGTCAGCTTCTCTTTGTTGATAGAGACTCCGCCGCCCTGAATCAGTTTGCGTAATTCTCCTTTGGAGGGGAACACCGCTGCTTTGTCTGTCAGAAGATCTGTTGCTTTGATACCGGCTGCCAATTCCTCTTTGGAGATCTCGTATTGCGGAACTCCTTCAAACACGGAGAGGAGGGTCGCTTCCTTCAGTTTGCGAAGGACGTCTGACGTTGCGTTGCCAAATAATATGCTGGATGCTTCCACTGCATTGTTGTATTCTTCTTCGCTGTGTAACATAATGGTCACCTCTTTCGCAAGACGTTTCTGAAGTACCCGCAGGTGTGGTGCTTCGGCATGCTCTGCGATGAGTGCGTCAATAACGCTTTTGTCGAGTGTTGTGAAGATCTTGATGTAACGGGCAGCGTCGCTGTCGCTCACGTTGAGCCAGAATTGGTAGAACTGATAAGGTGTCGTGTAGTTGGCATCCAACCATACGTTGCCGCTTTCTGTTTTGCCAAATTTGCCGCCATCGGCTTTGGTGATCAAGGGGCAGGTCAATGCAAATGCTTCACCTCCTTTGATACGGCGAATGAGTTCGGTGCCGGTGGTGATATTACCCCATTGGTCAGATCCTCCCATTTGAAGTTTACAGCCATTGTTTTCATAGAGGTGCAGAAAGTCATAACCCTGAAGGAGCTGATAGGTAAATTCTGTAAAGGATAATCCTTCACGCGATTCGTCGCTGAGTCTTCTCTTGACAGAGTCTTTTGCCATCATATAGTTGACCGTAATATGCTTGCCCACTGTGCGCGCAAACTCGAGGAAGGTGAAGTTCTTCATCCAGTCGTAGTTGTTGACCAGTTCGGCTTTGTTGGGAACATCTGATTCGAAATCCAGAAACTTAGCCAACTGTTTCTTGATGCACTCCTGATTGTGGTGTAAGGTTGCTTCATCCAGTAGGTTTCTCTCGGCAGACTTGCCGGAAGGATCGCCGATCATACCGGTCGCTCCACCGATCAGTGCCAATGGTTTGTGTCCGCAACGTTGCAGATGTCGCAGCATCATCACACCGCATAAGTGTCCGATATGTAAAGAGTCGGCAGTAGGGTCAATGCCCAGATATGCGGATATTTTTTCTTTTTCAAGCAGTTCTTCTGTGCCGGGCATCACGTCTTGCAGCATGCCTCGCCATCTTAGTTCTTCTACAAAGTTCATCGAATGAGTTCTATTTAGTAATATGAGGTACAAAAGTACGACATATCCCTAATTATCACAAAGGAAAGACTCTTTTTTTGTTGCTGAGTATTTGTTCTGCAAGCAGTTGCTCACTGATTTGCAGTGTGGAGGCGACTTGTCTGTAGAGGGTCATAAGGGAGACCGAAGTGGTGTCTGTCTCGATAAAAAGTCGTTCGGTAGGGATCATCTTTAACGAATCGGTGGAGTAGTTGGCACCAAAGGAGAAGTAGAGATGGTCTGCTTTCAAGAGTTGGGCGGTAAGTCCTGCTCCTCCGCGATATCCGTGTATGATCATCGTGTCACTGATAGCCTGTTTCTTGCGGATGGAGAGCAGCTGATCAAAGGCTCTTACACAATGGATAATCAGCGGAACATGGTGGGTGTGGGCCAGCGCGATTTGAGCGTTGAATACTTTTTCCTGAAGTTCGGCGGGTGTGTCGCTGAGTTTGTCGAGTCCGCATTCTCCCAACGCTGAGAGCTTTTTTTGCTGCAAAAGGCATTCGATGGTATGGAGATCTTTTTCCCATGCCTCATGGATGGCCCGGGGATGAATGCCGCAGGAGTAAATAGTGCGGGGATCAGACCCGGGACAATCGGTCAGGATGCTTTCCTGAATCTCCAGGTTGACGAGAGAGATACTGTCCGGTGCGTCGCTCTGTTGATGGGTATGTGCGTTGAAGTAGATCATGGCACCGGGTCATATCCACTGCCACCCCAGGGATGACAACGAGCGATGCGTTTGATGGTGAGCCAGCCCCCTTTCAGCGGACCGTGTTTTTTGAGCGCCTGAACGGCGTACTCCGAACAAGTGGGCGTGAAACGGCATGAAGCGGGTGTCAGAGGCGAGATGCATCCTTTGTAAAAATAGACAGGGAGAAGCAAAAGCCAGGTGAACACTTTTTTCATGGTAGTCGTTCTGCTAGATTGTTGAATATTGTTTTCATACGAGCATCAAACTCCGGTGACTCCAGAATCGTGTTGTCGAGATACAGCAGTGCCAAGTCAAGATTGTACTCTTTCTTTTCCAGTGTCTGATAGAGTATACCTTTGTTGAGCCGGTAAGCTTCACGGATATATCGCTTGATGCGATTGCGTTTGTTGGCCCGCTTGAACTTTCTTTTCGGTACGCTGATGAGCAGTTCGCAGGGGAAGTCTCCTTTTTTCGGCACTGTCAGCCAAACCACGCGGAATGGATAAACGATAAATCCTTTTCCTTTTTGAAAAAGAGTGTCAATACTTGTTTTCCCGCAGAGTCGTTCTTCTTTGCAGAAGCCGTTGGTTGGATTCATTCAGATGCAGTTGTTAATAGATTAGTAGTCCTAAGAGTCCGGAAGCGATCAGCAGAGTGATAGGTCCGATCTTGTATTTCCAGGAAGCCAGAAACACTCCTGCGCAGATCAATACGCTGATGATTCGTTCGGATGTGGCAAAACCAAAGTTCGAACTGTCCATCAATAGGAGTGCAGAGGCGGCGATGAGTCCGACGATCACAGGACGAAGGCCGGCGAATAGCTGTTTGACATTTCTGTTGGCCGTGTATTTTACCAGCATCTTCGCGATCAACAGCAAGAGTATAAAGGAGGGGAGGCAAACTGAAAAGGTTGCGATAAACGATCCTGTAATACTCAGTAGGTGATGGGTCATGTTACTCATCTCGCCGCCGGCTGTTGCTGTAGCTATCGTATTATAGGTAGCCTGGTAGCCGGCATAGGTGGCTGAGTTGATTCCGATCGGACCGGGAGTCATTTGTGAGATGGCGATGATATCGGTAAATTCGTTGTTGGTCATCCAGTGATTCTTTTCAACGATCTCGTGTTGAATAAGCGGAATCATGGCATACCCTCCTCCAAAATTAAAGAGTCCGATCTTGAAGAAAGTAATAAACAGTTTGACGAAGAGTATCAGCATGACTTATCGTTTTTATGTCTCTTTTTGTAAACGATGTTGCCATAGAGTACACTGGATAGTGCTACGGCAAGAATGATGTACACCGGATTAATATCGGCAAATGTAATAAGTAATGTGACAGCGATTGCTAACAGGCCAGTCTTAATGGTCAGGTGCGAGGTTTTGGCTGTTGAGATCAGTGGAACCAAAAGCAACGCCACGACGGCAGGCCGCATTCCTTTGAAGATCTTGGCGACGTACGCGTTGTCTTTGAAGTCGGAGAAGGAGATGGCGATAGCCAGGATAATCAGAAAGGAGGGGATCACCGTGCCTAGTCCGCAGAGTATACTTCCTCTCGTCTGATCAATCTTGTGGCCGATCAGAATGGCAAAGTTAAAAGCAAAAATACCGGGCATGGATTGAGCAATAGTCATCAAGTCAAGAAATTCTTTTTTGTCAATCCATTTGTGCTTCTCTACAACATCTCTTTCGATCAGCGGAAGCATCGCAAGGCCTCCGCCAATCGTAAACATTCCAATTTTAAAGAACGTTGTAAAGAGTGTCAGTTGTAGATTCATTCTTCGTCTTCATACAATCCAATAGAGTCGCAATAGGCAATCTCGCCCTGAACGATAAACTGAATCTCTTCTTCTGTAAAGAGTTTGGTCAGTTTTTTGGGAGCGTTCTTGCATACGAACTCGATCATCTCTTCTTCATCGATGTCAATTTCATCTTCCAGGTCCTCGTCAGCTACGCCTTTGCTGTCATAGAAGTCATAGATGACATCCAGAAAATCGTAAATAATCTCTTTGGAGATTTTTTCTTTTAACTCTTGCGGCAGACTGTTGATAATGAACTTTACAGCGTCATCATCGTTGTATTCGATAAGATCTTCTTCTTGTTTCATGATCGTACTTATTTTTTTGTTTTTAGAGCTTCAAATATCAAACCTTCCAACTCTTCTGCCAGTTCCGGATTGTCTTTGACGCAATCTTTGGCAGCTTCGCGTCCTTGACCCAGTTTGGTGTCGTTATAGCTGTACCACGAACCGCTTTTTTTGATGATGCCTAAGTCCGAACCCAAGTCAATAATCTCGCCGACACGGCTGATGCCCTGGCCATAGATGATATCAAACTCTGCTTTGCGGAAAGGAGGCGCCACTTTGTTCTTTACCACTTTGACGCGGGTCTGACTTCCTATGGCCTCTTCGCCGTCTTTCAGCTGTCCGATCTTCCGGATATCCAGACGTACGGATGCGTAAAACTTAAGTGCGTTACCTCCGGTGGTGGTCTCCGGGTTACCAAACATCACTCCGATCTTGTCGCGAAGCTGGTTGATAAAAATACAGGTCGTATTGGTCTTGCTGATAGCCGATGTGAGTTTGCGCAATGCCTGAGACATCAGGCGTGCCTGCAATCCCATTTTAGAATCACCCATGTCTCCTTCAATCTCTGCTTTTGGAGTCAGTGCGGCAACTGAGTCGATCACAATGATGTCAATGGCAGATGAACGGATCAGCTGTTCGGCGATTTCCAAAGCCTGCTCTCCGTTATCCGGCTGCGACATCAGGATGTCGTCGGTCTTTACGCCCAGTTTCTCAGCATAGAAACGATCGAAAGCATGTTCCGCGTCGATAAATGCGGCGATACCTCCTGCTTTCTGAGCTTCTGCGATGGCATGAATGGCCAAGGTGGTCTTTCCCGAAGATTCCGGTCCGTTGATCTCAATGACTCTTCCTCTTGGATAACCGCCTACTCCTAACGCTGCGTTTAGTGCGACAGAACCCGTCGGGATTACCGGTATAGTTTCGATGTTTTGTTCTCCCATTCTCATGATAGAACCTTTGCCGTAGCTTTTTTCTATCTTATCCATGGCTGTCTGTAAAGCTTTCAGCTTCTCAGAATTGACGTTGGCTTGTTTCTCGTTCTCTTTTTCTTTCATATCTGATTATTGTTTAATTTCAAGTATCTGTGTGGCATGCTCCTTTGTCTTGATAGACTTCGGAAGAATGATCTGTTCCAAAATGCCTTGCTCATTAAAGAGAAAGGTGGTTCTGAAGATGCCCATGTATTTGCGGCCGGCCATCGTCTTTTCGCCCCATACGCCAAACAGTTGTACGAGTTCGCGCTGCTCATCTGAGATCAGATGGAAGGGCAGGGCGTTCTTTTCGATAAACCGTTTGTGTGATTTGGCACTGTCGACACTGACTCCGAATACTACATATCCTTTTTGCAACATCGTGTGGTAGTTGTCGCGAAAACTGCATGCCTCTTCTGTGCAACCGGGCGTACTGTCTTTCGGGTAGAAATACAACACGATTTTCTTTCCGGCGTAATCGCTGCTTCTAACCAGCTTCCCATCCTGATCCGGACCGAGTATCTCAGGAATCTTGTCTCCAATCTGTATTGCCATATGTTTAATATTAAGTCAGGTACATATTATATCTTTTTTCCTCCCCAATGGTAGTCTTTGGACCGTGTCCCGGATAAATCACCGTCTCCTCGGGTAGTGGAAGAAGCTTTTCTTTGATGCCCTTTATCAGCGTGTGAAAGTCTCCCCCCGGAAGGTCTGCTCGTCCGACGCTCCCTTTGAAGATCACATCGCCCGAAAAGAGGACTGCCTCTTTCTCGCAGTAAAAGACCAAACTTCCCGGTGAGTGACCTGGTACATGCAGTGCCTTGAGTGTCGTGTTCCCGAAATGTATTTCGTCGCCATCGTTGATATAAGAACCAATCTCTTGAGGACCTCTTGGTAGCCTGATGTTGAATTGAGATGCCTGAAGAGCGATATTGTCAACGAAGAATGCATCTTTTGCATGAGCCGCCGGACTTAACCCGTATTTCTGAAAAATATAGGCATTGTCCATACAGTGATCAAAGTGCATGTGTGTGTTTAACAAACAAGTG
>JAQUZH010000143.1 GCA_028691445.1 Bacteroidales bacterium
ATTCTAAGATACAATTGGCAAAAAGAAGGGCTAGAGGTTTCAGAAATATCAAAAACTTTATCAATATGATATACTTCGTGGCAGGGAGTGCCAAAAATCTCTACCCATACCAAACGTTATAGAGCCATGATTGAGATCTATTTCCTTTCTCTTTTTTATTAGGAGCCGGCTGTTCCTGGATCCATTTAATCCAGGCTTTAATAAAACTCACAGTTATTTCCCTGATACTTATTTTCTCTCTACCAACAAATTTAACCAGGTTATTTATGGCAATCACGTATGTATGAGCATTGCCATCATGCCCTGATTCGTGCATAGACTTAGCAATATCCCTGCCATACTTAACAATATCAATATCAAAATAATCTTCTTGTGCGTTTGTAATATAATCAAATATTTGTTCGACATTCATTTTGCTAATACGCTCACCTAGTCGATCGCAAATAGTTCTATACCTTCGTATGATTTTATCACACTCATCAATATAATACTGGTTTTTCTGCTTCAAGTTTCGGGTTAGATCTTCCTTGTATATATAGAAAGGAGTAGAAACATATTTCTTGTTTTTTTGGTGTGTAATACGTATTTTAATATTCCAAGTGCCATCAGCTCTTTTGTGATGTGCATATACCTCCGCTTTAAATGTTGCCATATTTGTAGAACTATTGTAGAACTTATTACTGCAAAGGTATATTTATTTTGCGGATTCTGTATAATAGAAAAGCCTACTCACTAAAGAATAGGCTTAAAAAGTACCTCCGATGGGAATCGAACCCATATTTACGGTTTAGGAAACCGCCGTTCTATCCGTTGAACTACAGAGGCTTACAACAAAAATTGCTTGTAACTTGGATAATGTAGTGTCTTTAAATTATGTCTGTTTGATATATTAGAACAATAACAGCACATATGTTTAGGAAACCACTATTCTATCCGTTGAACTACAAAGCCCTTTTAGGAGAGGGCAAAAGTAGTTCATTAAATTGAAACAGACAAGAACAGTCCGATCAAATATTAGCTTTTCAACCATTTGTCAAGCCATCCGAGAAAGGTCCGATGCCATAGCAACGCGTTCTGAGGCTTCGTAACCCAGTGACCTTCATCGGGAAAGATAAGCAGTTCGGACGGAATACCCCGTAATTGGGCTGCGGCATACGCTGCCATGTTTTGTGAAGCCAGAATACGAAAATCCTTCTCACCTGTAATGACAAGAATAGGCGTGTCCCACTTATTTACAAAAAGGTGCGGAGAGTTCTGGAAGCTCTTTTGAGCCACCTTATTCTCTTTGTCCCAGAAGTTGCCGCCAAAGTCACGGTTGACAAACCACATCTCTTCCGTTTCCAGATATTGCTGTTCGAAGTTAAACATACCGCAATGAGCAATAAACGTTTTAAATCTTTTCTCATGATGACCCGCGAGCCAGTAGACCGAATAGCCTCCGAAACTAGCACCGACACAACCCAGTTTGTCCGCATCCACATACGGTTCTTTCTTCACATCGTCAATGGCAGAAAGGTAATCCTGCATGCAAAGTCCGCCGTAGTCACCGCTGATCTCTTCAATCCATTCGCGTCCGAAACCGGGCACGCCCCGTCTGTTGGGCATCACAATAATATATCCGCGGGCAGCCATCACTTGCATGTTCCATCGATACGACCAGAACTGGCTCACCGCACTTTGCGGTCCGCCCTGACAATAAAGCAAGGTAGGATACTTCTTGTTCTTATCAAAATGAGGCGGATAGACCACCCAGGTAAGCATCTGTTTCTTGTCCACCGTCTGCACCCAACGCTCTTCCACCTTTCCCATCGTAAGCTGATTCATTAAAGCTTCATTCTCCTTCGAGATGCAGACAGCCTCGCCATTGGACGGGTCTACGCTATATAGTTCAGTGGGAGCAGACATTGACTGACGGCTAGCCAGCAGTTTGCCGCCCGCATCCGTTACAGCCATGTAGTCATGCTTTCCCTGTGTCAGCATCTTTACCTCTCCGTTGAGATCCGCTTGATAGAGCTGACCCGTGCCGTGCCAGGAAGCGCTGAAGAGTAACGTTTGAGAATCATCACTCCACGAGAGATGAGAAACATCAAAATCGACAGTGGCAGAGAGATCTTTTTTCTCACCACTACGCAGGTCCATGACAAACAAACGATTCTTATCAGCTTCCCAACCCTCATGTTCCATGCTTTCCCACGCCAGGAAGTTGCCGTCAGGAGAGAAGATCGGATTCTGGTCATAGCCCATGTTGCCTTCCGTTATACAGGTTGTCGTTTCTCTTTTATCCAGATCATAGAGATAGATATCCGAGTTGGTCGAGAGCGCGTAGGAGAGACCCGTCTTCTTGCGACAAGTATATGCGATACGTTTGCCGTCGCGGCTCCAATCGAGTTGTTCCACACCTCCGAAAGGTTTCATAGGAGACTCAAAAGGTTCACCTTCCAACAGATCAAAAGCACCTTCCAGTTGGTTACCTTTCACTTCAGCGACAAACGGATGAGGCACTTGTCCATCTTCCCAGGCATTCCAATGTTTGATCATCAAGTCATTGTACACGCGTCCGGTGGTCTTGGGAAGATCGCTGTGAGTCTCTGAAGGGAGTTTGCCTATTTTGATCGTAGAGACATAAAGCACTTTGCTGCCGTCGGGTGAGAACTTATATCCGTCCACTCCCTCTTTCACATTACTCAGACAACGTCTGTTGTTGCCATCAGCATCCATCCGCCAGAGTTGCGGCGATCCGCTTTCCGAAGAGATGAAAGCAATCTGTTTGCCGGCGTTGATCCACTGCGGATCCGTTTCGTTTCGATCTGCTGCAGTTAGTGTTTGTTTGTCGGAGCCATCGCTGTTCATCAGATAGATGACCGTGCGACTGTTGTTAGCCTCCACATTCACATAGCTGACTGTGTAGAGCACCTTCTTTTTATCCGGAGAAAGGGCAAAGCTTCCCATTCTTCCAAACGTCATCATTACCTCGGGCGTCATCAAGTCGCTCGTTAGTTTAACGGCAGGAGCAGTCGTTGCTGTTCCATTTTCTTTTTTATCCACACACGATGCGATCATTACAGCTGTTGTTATCAAAGTCAGTTTGATTCGGTTATTCATAAAAGTAGTTGGTTAGATCAATAAGAGTGCGAAAATAGGAAAAACTCTCCGTTTATCCATACTATTTACCTGATAATGCGGAGTAATTCAAATTAATGTTTTACTTTGCATGTTGTTTTTATCCTGAAGTATTGTGCTCTTTCAGGCCTGTTGTAAGATCAGCAAACGCCTGCTCAGCAAAACGTATATAGAAACCAACTAAAGTAAACCTGTTTGTATGGAAAATGAAATGAAACTACCTGAAAGTACCGCGAAGAAGTGCTTCAAGTTTGTGCTTAAACATCCTCAATATCTGGTCGCACTGATTCTTCTCGTGGTGGGGATCTTTATTCAGCTGCCTGATAGTACTCAATCGGTGCCTATTCCTGTCAGCTATCTGAAGTTATGGTCGCTGATCGTCTTTACGCTGGGATGTTTTTTCCCGTTTGTCATAGCCTCTATCTCGCGCAGGAGTCGCTCAAAGAATACGAAGTTCTCATTCATCAGTATCCTGATGCTTATCTCGCTCTTCTCTCTGGCATTTGGCATCGGACTTCTCTTCGGCGATTTGTTCTCATTCAATGTCATTAATATGGCCTTTATCTCCTATGGAATTGGAGGATACGCGGGCTTGTTTCTCATCAATGTACTGGTGCGTGACTGAACCCTTGTCTTAAACTGACATAGGTAGACACATTATAAACAAATTAATAATGTAATCAATGAAAACAGTCAGTACTGTGGCTTCCATATTTCTCTTTGTTGAAATCTGTAACTACTTGATTTTTAATTACAAAAAGGTTTAAGTCTTCTCCTGAAAAATATACGGAAAACTTTGGAAAAATATACGGAAGAAATCAAAAAGTTTTCCCATAGTTTTGCCCAAAACTATGGGAAAACTTTTCAAGGGTTTTTGGATCGTTTTTGGACAGCAATAAACGTCACCACCGATTGTCACAGAGGTCACCTCTGTTCGTCATTGCGGGCTTGACCCGCAATCACCTCACTTGCCAGTCACAGTAAGAATAGCTCTCCTGTTTCTGTGCAAGTCGTTCCTTCGTTTAAAGACAAAAAATGTGAACCACCTAAATCAGTAAAAGTCATCTTGTGGCGCAAAATATCTAAATCATCCCGTAAGCCTGACTTTATCTTCCCTACCAAGCGATGAATGTGTCGGTAATAGAAACAGTTCTTTTCCTTTTCGTTCCCCGATTTTTCCTTTTCGATAGCACAACACAGTATCTGTCGCATATTATCTTTATATTTGCATTAACAACAGTAAAACCTTATTGAATTCATGATTCAAACGAAGAAAGTAACCATTTGCGCATGTGCGTCGCGGTCATTTATTGAGAAAGAGAAAGTAATGGAGATAGCTGCCTCACTTCAAAGTGCAGGATACGCTGTCACGATACTTCCTGATCTGTGCCGAAAGATGATGGAGGCATCCGACGATCTGCCTGAAATAGCCTCTTCAGCTATTTTTGCATGCCATCCACGAGCTATTCGTTCCCATTTGAACAGACTCAATCAGGTGGCTGATACTATATTCGATATTCGAAACAACTCCTGCGCAGATGTCCTCAGTCAACTCCCAATCCAATCATGCAACAGTGCTGAACAAGCTTGCGAAAAGGAGAGTTTCCAAAAGGAGATCGAAGCCTTTCCGTTGGAGAATGGCACAGATGCCTGGTATCCTGTTATTGACAAAGAGCGGTGCACCGAATGTGGCAAATGCATGGACTTCTGTCTCTTTGGTGTGTATACCTTGGAGAGTGGACATGTAAAGGTCGTCAAACCGGAAAACTGTAAGAATAACTGTCCGGCGTGTGCGCGTATTTGTCCCAGCCGCGCCATTATATTCCCCAAATATGACAAGTCGCCGATCAACGGCGGATTGGTTGAAGAAGAACATTTCGCGCCCGATCAAATGGACACGATGTACAGAGAGAGACTGAAATATAAGCTGCAACAACGCAGAGAAGGTGTCTCGCTGCTCAAAAATGACAAGTCATGACAGCAAAAGAATATATCGCCAATCTTCATACTGCCTTGCGTGTGGTACGGGAATGTTCACCTCGCCTGGTCTGGAAGTTTATGTACAACTTCGGATGGCGCAGTGTCATGAACATGAATCGTTTTGAAAAGAGGCAGAAAGAAGGCAAACCGTTTTTCCCTGCCTTCCTGATGATCTCAGTTACTGAAAGCTGCAATCTGGCTTGCAGTGGCTGCTGGGTTACACAGGGAGGAAAGCGATCTTTATCGCTGGAGCAGTTGGATGGAATTATTACCACCGGCAAGAAGAAAGGTTCTTACTTCTTTGGCATACTGGGAGGCGAACCATTGATGTATAAAGGTCTGTTGGATATATTGGAGAAACACCCTGATTGCTACTTCCAACTCTTTACCAATGGCACGTTGCTTACGGATGAGGTGGCGCTTCGTCTTAAAAAAGCAGGTAATATTACCCCACTCATCAGCATCGAAGGACTGGAAGAGGAGAGTGATCTCCGTCGTGGCAAGGACGATGTATTTGCTCGTACGCTGGCGGGAGTACGGTCATGCCGGAAAGCCGGTTTGATATTGGGCGCAGCGGCCAGTATCTGCAAGAGCAATTACGACGAACTGGTAAACCGTAACTATATTGAGTTGCTTGCAAAGGAAGGGGTTCACTATCTCTGGTATTACATCTATCGACCGGTAGGAAACGATCCTCATCCTGAAAACGCGCTTGAAAAAGAACAGATACAGCAATTTCGTCGCTTTGTGGTAGATCAACGAAAAGATGCTCCGCTTTATATCATCGAGACCTATTGGGATGATAAAGGAAACGCTCTTTGTCCGGCAGCCACAGGGATGAGTCATCATATTTCTCCCTCGGGAGCGTTGGAATTTTGTCCTCCAATACAGATGGCAAGGGAGTTTATCAATGCCGACGCTTCCAATCTGGCGCTTTTATTTGAGGATTCAACCTTCCTGAGCGATTTTCGTGCCATGACTGCGAAAAGCTCACGAGGCTGCATCTTGTTGGAGAATCCGGAGAAGCTGGTTCAGTTTCTGGAAGAGCAGCAGGCGATGGATACGACAACCCGTGGCACGGCACTCGCCGAACTCAAAAAGATGACTCCACGGGCAGGGCACAATCAGGAAGGAGAGGAAATACCCGAAAAGAATGTCTTTTATAAGTTGGCGAAGAAGAAATACTTCTTTGGCTTTGGTGCTTACGGATAATGGAGAGATATAATATGGGAAATACAAAGATACATCTTGTACCTGACACGCTTAAAAAGCGGTCCGATCTGCGCGCACTGATTCATTCGTTTGTTTGCAATCAGGCACTCATTCCTCCTTTGTCAATCGAAGAACTGTCTGACTTGTCTGACAAGTTGATGCTTGAACACGCTCTTGACATCAGAATGAAAGGGTGGATGATGGTCGAAATCAATAACCGTGTATGGATGGATACAGTGGCATCTGTTCCCTACGACAAACGTATCTTACTCTTACCAAAATGTCTGAGCAACTCTTCCGGATGTGAAGCGGAAGTCGATGAACTCGGTCTGCTTTGTCATCGATGCAAGCGTTGTTCCATTCCTGATTTGCAGGATAAAGCAGAGAGTCTTGGGATGATGAGTTTGGTGGCAGAAGGCTTTACCACGGTGGTCGGATTGATTGAAAACAGGGTGGTGGATGCCGTTATTGGTGTGAGCTGTCTGGACTCTTTGGAAAAAGCGTTTCCGCTGCTTATCAATCATGCGGTTCCCGGACTTGCTATTCCACTCAATATGGATGGCTGCAAGGATACGGAAGTCGATTACCACTATGTCAGCGAAATGATGAGCATGCGCACTACCACTGAGAGCACTTTACTGGCCTATAACCAGATCAAGTCAACCAT